>CAZOXS010000494.1:0-6543 GCA_964583785.1 uncultured Victivallales bacterium | reverse complement strand
TCCCGACCCCGGTGAATCTCGACTGCCGCCACTGCGTCATCTGCAAGTGGGGCCAGTAGGCCAAACCGCCTGAAGGCGGGACGACGAACGGTTCGAAAAACGGTGTGTAGCCCCGACTTCAGCCGGAATACCGCGCATAAGTCGCGTTTACGCAACCTCGGGCGGGCCGTTCAGCGTATTTTTGGATTTGCACTATCAGTCGTGACATGCGGTGCTTGCGAACACGATCATGCACGCTGTCATTCCCCCCCCTCACAACCGTTCATTCAGGACCACCCATGCGTGCTAATTATGGGGCGCAGAAAAAAAGCATTGCCATCGGCACAAAAAAAGATAAACTTTAGTAGTCTTGATTCAACACGCGAGGATGATTTTTATGAACGCGGCAGTCAATCGTGCAAGCGGCATGCTTTGTTCACGCAACAGTGGCATGACGCTGGTTGAGGTGATGATTGCCACCTTGCTGGTGGGCTTCGGACTGGCCTCTTTCCTGGCGGCCTTCACGTCGGCATCGCGCACGTCGGAAGCGGCGGCACGTCGGATCGAGGCGGTGCATACGGCCCGGAGCGTGATGGAGGATCTGCGTTCCCGCCCCTACAGCTCGCTAGCCAGCGGCAGTTCGAATGCCGCTTCCTGGACGGTAACCACAGCATCTGGCTTCACGGCAACAAAGGATATTGAACTAAGGGTCGACTGGAATAATCCAGGACAGACCAACGCCGGTCAGGTAGTGCTCTGGAGTTCGGTGGCATCATGCATACATCCCTAAAACCAAATCATTCAAGAATGGGATTCACCTTGGGCGAAGTGATGAGCTCGCTAGCTATTCTTTCACTCGTCATCACGGCTGCCGCACTGACGTACACCATGAGCATCCGCATCTGGCGCGCGGCCTCCGCCCGCATTGATGCATCGTCTTCCGCCAGCACGGCGCTCACACGCTGCACGATGGGGGCGGGCAGCGGTTTCGGGCTGCGCGCCGCCTTTCAACCGGTGCTGATCACCAGCGACGATGACAACTGGCAGATCCGCTTCACCACCCCGGCGGGCATGTCGGGGGACGCCACCACCACCAATGCACTATCCTATGACGCCGCTGCCCGCACGATCACGTACCAAAGCGGCGGCGAGGCACCAACGATTATCGGTCGGAATATCGTTGAATCCCCGGTGCCTTTACAGACTTCTGACGCGATCACGATTACGGTTCGCGCCCAGGCTCGCACCGGTTACACCAATGTCGTCCGCGAAATGTCGACGGCCATTACCCCGCGCAACAGGAGTTAATCATGCAGACGAACAGGAACGGCATCGCCCTGATCACGGTGATGTGCTTCATGATGGTGCTGGCCATTCTGGGGACGGCCTTCTCGATGGCGGTCAGCAGTCATGTGCGCAGAACCTCCCACGAGATGCATCTGGAAAGTGCCCTATGGATTGCCGAGGCAGGGGCCGAGCGCGGTGCCGCCTATGTCGCGGCAGGCGGGGCGATCCCGCACACGTTCTCCGGCACACTCGGCGACGGCACCTTCCTGGTTACCATATCCGCCCTCGACAACGTCGCGGATGAGGACGAGGACGAGGGTTTCTTGGTAACGGGCAGCATCAACATCAACCCGAACAATCGCAACGACTACCTTTTTGAATTAAAACTGCCAAACGGCAGCGTGATCGACCGCAACAACCTGCACCAGGGATATGGCGGCTACACAGGGGCCGCGAACAGCGTCCGTGTTCAACCCAAAGGGGCTGGAAACCAGAATTCGCTTACTGTTGACGGGGAGCCCTATCCCCTGAGCAACGGCACAACCAACCTGATCGAATCCGGCGACATGACCGTCAATCTGTTCAACGACAAGATCAAGAATGGCAAGGCGATGGGCAAATGGTACATCAGCATCACGGCGTCCGGCGCCACCATCACGAAACCCTGATGCGAAACGACTAGAAGCACATGAGAACGGGAGTGAGAGCAATGAACCAGAAAGGGATCAGACTCAGTCGATTGGCAATCGGCCTGCTGCTGGGGGTCGCGACAAGCCTCGCCAATGCGCAGGGCGGAGCGTTTGATGGCCAGGAGGTCGACTATACGATCACCTCGGTCGGCACGGTGAACGGCAGCAGCCGCACGGTTTCCCTCGACAGCGCCCGCCGTATCAGTTGGGCGCAGTACGCGCTCTGGTCCAACAACAACCGGCATATCTATTTCAAGGACAACGAGGAGTTCCAGGGGGCCGTCCATGCCAATACCGCCCTGTATTTCTCCGGCGATCCCGTATTCAACGGGAAGGTGACATCCGCCTCCACCTGGTATGGCGGCAGTATCAGCGCGGTAACCTTCAACAAGGGATTTACTATGGGCGTCCCGGCGGAAAGCCTGGCGAGCGTGAATTTCGCGGATCTTGAAAGCAAGGCCGACTTAATCCTCTCCGGCATTACCACCGTCACCCTGAACGGCACCAACATGGTGGCATCCAACGCCCGGAAGGGGTGGAGCAACACGACAGTCCCGCTGCCCGAGAACGGGTTGGTCTACATCAAAGCCGTGTCCGACTCATCGTCCTCGCGGTACGGGGACCTGAATATCAATGGTGAATTGAAAGGCCGGGTCACGTTCGTCGCCGAGCGCGACATCAATATCACGGATCATGTGACTTACAACACCGACCCCAAAGTTAATTCCAAATCGAAGGACGAGCTCGGTCTGATTTCCAACCGGGACGTGGTCGTCAAGACCAGTGCGCCGGACAATCTGAAGATCTACGCGCATATCCTCGCCACCGGCAACGTGACTTCATATTCCACGGATGGAAGCTTCGGCGTTCAGAGCTACAACAGTGGTTCACCGCGCGGCACGCTGACGGTCCATGGCGGCATCGCCCAGGACTACCGCGGTGCTGTAGGGACGTTCAACACGAGCAGCGGCAAGACGTCCACGGGCTTCGAGAAGAACTACACGTACGACACCCGTTTCGCCAAAAATCCCCCGCCGCATTACCCGCCGCTGGACAACCGCCTGCATCCGGGCGTTTGGCGCGACCGCTGAGGGTTGTATCAAACGATATATGAGAAGGTATTTGCATGAGCTCGAAACAGAACCATACATGGAATATAGTACTTGTCGTCCTGACGCTGATTCTCATCACGCTGATCACCCTCCACATCCGTCAAAGGCAACGGGCCGCCATACCGCCACCTTCACCGGTTGTGGCAGAAACGTTTCCGGTTGAGGTTGTTCCACCGGCCCCCGAGGATGCCAATCTGATCCATGTCACCCCGGAAAATATGGCTGAGATCGAGTCGCTCAACCTGGCCATGCGCCCGGCCGTCGTTCCGGGGGCATTGGATGCACAGGTTGATAAAAAGCAAGCGCTTCAACGGCAGACCCGCGACCTTCTCGATGAGGCCCGCTCGCAGGATAACCTTGTGGCAGAAGACCGCCGAGCCCTCGCGCTCACGAAGGAGGAGGTGCTGCAACTCGAAAAAGAAGGTCGCATGGCGTACTAAGTCGCAAAACCGTCCAGCCCCTCGAAATCGAGCGTCGCGAACAGGTCCGCCTCGGTCTCCTTGCGCCGAATCCTGGCGATGCTGCCATCCGTCCGCATCAGCAATTCCGCCGGACGCAGCTTGCCGTTGTAGTTGAACCCCATCGCGTGGCCGTGCGCGCCGGCGTCATGGATCACCACCAGATCGCCAGGCTCCATCGCGGGCAGCATCCGGTCGATCGCGAACTTGTCGTTGTTCTCGCAGAGCGAACCGGTCACGTCGTAGCAATGATCGCAGGCGGCATTCTCCTTGCCCAGCACCGTAATGTGATGATAGGCCCCATACATGCCCGGACGCATCAGGTCGGCCATGCAGGCATCCAGCCCGACATAGTCCTTGTAGGTATGCTTCAGATGCCGCACGGACGCCACCAGATAGCCGTAGGGCCCGGTCACCATCCGCCCGCATTCGAGCGCCAGCTTGATCGGCGCGAGCCCTTGCTGCACGATCATGGTCTCGTAGCAATCCCGGATACCCTTCCCGACCGCCTCCAGATCGACCGGCTGCTGCTCCGGCCGGTAGGGAATGCCGATCCCGCCCCCCAGGTTCACGAATTCGAAGGTGATGCCCAGCTCGGCATGCAGCTCGCCCACCAGTTCGAAGAGCATGCGCGCGGTCTCGACAAAGTAATCGCCATTGAGTTCATTCGAGGCCACCATCGTATGCAGGCCGAAACGCTTGACGCCGCGATCACGCAACGTCTGGTAGCCCGCGAACAACTGCTCGCGGGTGAACCCGTACTTGGCCTCTTCCGGGTGACCGATGATCGCATTGCCCTCGCGCAGTTTACCCGGATTGTAACGGAAACAGACCCGTTCCGGCAAACCGACGTGTCGATCGAGATAATCGATATGCGAGATGTCGTCCAGATTGATGATCGCGCCGAGCTCGCGAGCCAGTTTGTATTCCGAGGCCGGGGTATCGTTCGAAGTGAACATGATCGCGTCACCCTGCAGCCCAACCTTGCGGGCCAACGTCAATTCCGCCCCCGAACTGCAATCCGCCCCGAAGCCCTCGGCCTTGAGCACTTTCATGATGTAGGGGTTCGGCGTCGCCTTGACCGCGAAATACTCGCGGAACCCCGGGTTCCAGGCAAACGCCTTGTTCAACGCCCGCGCATTGGCCCGGATCGCCCTCTCGTCATACACATAAAAGGGTGTCGGCGTCTCCTGCATGATCGCCCGTATCATCGCCTCATCAAACGGTAGTACCTTCGTACCCATCATCATCTCCTTGGATTAGCGTCCCGTCATCAGGCGTTGGCGCGTAATGGTTTGTATTCTGAATGCCGTTGTGAGGATGATCGGGTTCGGCTTTCCCGTATGGCATTCAGAATGTCGTTCGTTGTCGCCTTGGTATCAACCCCGGGAACATCAAACGGGGATCCTTCGCTTGGTTTGGGGACCACCATGAATGTATCCCCGCCCCGACGTTGAATAAGAACCCCTTCCATCTTGGATCGGTTCAGCACATCGGCGAGGTTTTGCCTAGCCTGAGAAAAAGTGTACACCTTCATGATTTCTCCACAATTTCAATATTCAGTTCTTTAGCTACACGCTGCATGCCGCGATCCAAAGAAAGCAGAGGTGCTTTTGTCTCAATGGCGCATTGCAGGAAATAGGCATCGTAGGCGTAGATTCGAAAATGCCCTGCAAGCAGCAAGGCCGATTTCACATTGATTGACACTAAATCGACTGGCACTGTAGCCGCCGCATCCCAAATCGTAGAGAGCAGCCCCTCCCGAACAGTTTCGCGACGGACTAGCGATGAAAGCGCATTGCCTATCTCGAAAGGCAAGATCTCGGGAGCAGCAAGATCACAACCTCTTGTAACGTCGATCAACCAGTCCCTCTCTGGTTCGTTTAAGGCGACCGCGAGCACCGTATTTGTGTCGACCACTATTTTCATGATGCGTACAATTGTACATTTCGATTATCATGTGTCAATAGATTATTTTCGGCGTTCGCCAGTTGCGGGAGCATAACGGGTATTGCGTCCTGTGCTTTCCCATACAAGCCGTTTTTATGCATTACGTCGGCAAAGCAAACTACCCGGCGAGAGCCGACAGAAATAAATCATCAGATGAAAATGAAACTTTCGCTTTCTTCATACGAAAGGCCTCATAGACTATCGCCATAGCTTGCGTTATGCGTTCGTCGGCGCCCTTTTGATCTAGCCGGGCTAATGCCACAAGTATTACTGACGGAAAATCGTCTTGATCATCTGTATTGCATTTCATCGTACTATCTCCCAATTGATGCTGTCCATGAAACCTGCACAGTAACAGATTCACGACGAGCAAATGTTAACTCGGATTTAACCGGATCTTGAAAAACGGTATGAAAGGGTCTTTCAGCAAAATTGCGAACGACGAAAAGAAAGAAACGACTGCTTAGCAATTCGGCAGTTTTGTATTCCCTGCTCGTAAGTTGAACGGCTCCAAATGGGGTGGACATGCCCTTAACTTCAACAGCAAGGTAAGGGTTCATTCCCGTCTCAAGCTTGTAGTCGAAGCCACAACCAAAGGCAGTTGTGTTTATCAATCGACAGTCCGCAAACGGAGGTACCGCTTTATAAACCGCTTCAAAATAGTTTTCCGCTGCCTGACCTGTCATTAATCGTTTAGCGAATGTGCTTGCCCCATCCGTTTCTATATTCTCTTTGATGATTTCAAGGTCGCCGGCAATCGTGATTTCAGTCTTCAGCAAGCTTGCAAAGGTGTCTATGCTCAACTCCCCATATTGTTCCATGAAGACTTCACAGTATTTACGAATGGGTCTTTTATGCCAACCTTTTCTGGGATTCGGAAAATAGGGATCGAATTCATCTCGGTAGTTCTTCAGAGAAGCTGGACGCGACTTGAGGCTTAATGCAAGCACATTGAATGCTTCTGAAAATGTGCTGAATCCTAGCCAAAAATATTTGAAATTTGTTTCCGTGTGCAGCGCTGTTTGTGCATTTCAACGTGTGGCGTGGTGCGAGTGTTCAGGGGTTCAG
>CAZOXS010000493.1:0-13887 GCA_964583785.1 uncultured Victivallales bacterium | reverse complement strand
CACAAACAGCGCTGCACACGGAAACAAATTTCAAATATTTTTGGCTAGATTTCAGCGGAGAGGATGATTTGATGGAAAAACCAAACATAATCCTGATTAACTGTGACGACTTGGGATACGGCGATCTGGCTTGCTATGGTTCCACGGTAAACAAGACACCATATCTGGATAAGATGGCGGCGGAGGGCGTGCGCTTTACGGACTACCATGTCATGTCGCCGGTCTGCTCCGCCTCGCGGGCGGCGCTGATGACCGGCTGCTATCCGCAGCGGGTCGGAGTCCCCGGGGTGCTGTTTCCCGGCAACGCGATCGGGTTGCACCCGGATGAGATCACGATTGCCGATGTGCTGAAGGGGGAGGGGTACCGTACCAAGATCGTCGGCAAATGGCATTGCGGGGACCAACCGGCGTTTCTGCCGACCAATCATGGATTTGATGAGTACTACGGGCTGCCCTACAGTAACGATATGGGGATTCAGGGGCCGATCGAAAAACGGCCGGAACGGGTACCGCTGCCGTTGCTGCGTAACGACGAGGTCATTCAGGAACAGCCGGATCAGCGCGGTTTGACCGAGCGCTACACGGAAGAATGCGTGCGGTTTATACGGGACAACAAGCAGGGCCCGTTCTTCCTGTATCTGGCACACATGTATGTGCATGTACCGCTTTTCGTCCCGGACCGGTTCCTGAAACAGGCTAAAAATGGGGGGTATGGTGCGGCCGTTGAATGCATCGATTGGGTGGCGGGCGTGCTATTTGATGAACTCAGGCGTCAGGGACTGGACGAGAACACGATCGTGATCTTTACCAGCGACAACGGGTCGCGTGCACGTGACGAAGGCGGAAGCAATGCCCCGCTGCGCGGGAATAAAGCAACCACCTGGGAAGGCGGGCAGCGCGTGCCCTGCATTGTTCGCTGGCCTGGCTCGGTTCCCGCGAGGCGCGTGTGCGACGAGCTGATCACGTCCATGGACTTCCTGCCGACCTTGGCCCGTTTGGCCGGGACAACAGCGCCTCGGGACCGTACGATTGACGGCAAGGACATCGCGCCGCTATTGCTCGGCGAGAAGGGGGCTGCCTCGCCGCATGCGGTGTTCTATTACTACATCCAGCAGCGCCTGGAAGCGGTGCGCAAGGGCAAATGGAAACTCCACGTTGGCAAAGGTCAAATGTTTGCCCGTAGTTCGGAGCCGGTCAAGGAACTCTATGATCTGGATGCCGATATCGGCGAGCAGGAAAACGTGTACGATCAGCATCCGGATGTCGTGGCCGACTTGATGGCTACGCTCGATGCGGCCAGGCAGGATCTGGGGGACGCGATTACGGAGACAGAGGGGAATGGTTGCCGTCCCGTCGGGCGCGTGGATAACCCGCAACCGCTGGCGACCTACAATCCCGATCACCCCTACATCGTGGCGGCTTACGATACGCCGGATACAGCCGTCATGGGTGGATAAGCGGAGGCATGACTATGAATATTGTTTACCCGGATTCCCTGGTCGATAAATGCCTGCGGCTGGAAGCACCCGGCAAGGGGCTGGAACGCATCATGATTTCGATACCGGCAGTCGTGAAGCCGGAAGAACCATTTGCGGCGGTGGTGAGTCTGCTGGATGCGAACGCCATGCCGGTCATCGGGCAAGGCGAGGTCGTTACTCTCAGGGGCGGGCCGGATTCTGAAGTTGAAATCCGCTTCCCGGTTGGGCGTTCGTCCGTTTGCCGCGTCGCGGGGCTGGTGTGGCCTGAATCAGGCTTTTTCCGGCTGCAGGCGGAGCTTGATGGAAAAACGTTTGTCAGCAATCCGTCGATGGCGACGACGGAACACCGCCCGCTTGTCTTGTGGGGCGATCCGCATATCCATACAACCGTCGGCGACTGCCATCCGGAGCGCTGTCGTACGCGAAATCTGGCCTACCTCTCGGCTCGTTATGCCTATGGACTGGACTTCGTGGCGATTGCCGATCATGTTTCGTGGGCTCCGCGCGGCACGGCGGGCAAGTGGTACGACAATCTGGCTGCCTGCGAGTTGTTTGATGAGCCGGGCGTGTTTTCGGCACTCTACTGCTACGAGACCTCCATGAAAGGCGGGCGGGGAGGGGATTGCAATGTCTACCTCAGGCAGCCGAACCGGACCTATGTCGACCCCTGGCCGGATGATCTGAATATCGCCGGGCTTTGCGAACGCATCGAGGGCGATTTCTTTGCGGTCCCGCACCATACGACCCGCACCGGTAAGCATGGCGAAATCCCCGCTGAGGCGTATCCCGGGGAGGCCTTGATGCCGGTCGTTGAAATCCATTCCAAATGGGGCACCAGCGAATACCGGGGGAATCCGACGCCATTGCTGCAAGTGCATCCCGGCCCGAGTCATGTTCAGGACCTGCTGGCTCAAGGGTACCGGTTCGGCTTCGTGGGCGGGACGGATTCCCACACCAGCCTGACGTTCTGCCGTTGGCTGGAAACGGAAGCGCACCGGGCGCAGCCGGGACTGACGGCCGTGATGGTTCCGGCGAACAACCAGGACGCCATCTGGGATGCCATTCGAGCGCGCCGCTGCTATGCCGCCTGTGGCGAGCGTATCTGGCTGGATGTTCAGATCGGGGGCCTCGGGATGGGCGCGGCGGGTGAGCTACCGGCGTCGGGGATGGTGACGATCACGGCGCAATATGCGGCCGAAAGCATCATCCGGAAGCTCGAGATCATCCGCAATAACGAGGTCATTTTCAGTGACACGCCGGACGATTGGAACGGCCATCTTGACTTCACCGATACCGCACCGGGGGCCGCGTCACCGATCCGCGACTTTGCCACCGGAAAAGCGACGGTCTTCTATTATATCCGCGTGACGGCTGAAGCCGATGCGCGGGCGTGGTCAAGCCCCGTCTGGTTTGAAAAGCCATAGGGATATATTTTAATGAAGCCCTCCCTGGCGGGATGCATGATTCCGACGGCCATCCTCAAGGACTTCACGAATGGTTTGAAGCAGTTTGCCTACGCGGTAGGGTTTGACAATGCAGTCTGCAAAGCCGAAGTCCCTGTAGTGAGACATGATCGGTGAATCCGAATAACCGCTGCTTACAATAATGCGTGCGTTCGGATCGAATGCCAGTAGATGACGTGCCAACTCCTCGCCTCCCTGGCCGCCGGGAATGGTCAAATCGGTGATGACGAGATCAAATGGGGTTCGGGCCGTCATCGCCTGTTCGAATTTCCTTTGGGCTTCCACGCCATCTTGTGCCGCGTCAACTTCATAGCCGGCGTTCGTGAGGGCACCGGTCAGCATGCTTCGCACGATCTCCATGTCATCGACTACAAGGATCCTGGCAAACGCATGGGGCGACGTTTTGAGTTGCGCTTCATCCATGCCGGACGGCTTTTCGGGAAGCGGTTCATGCGAAGCAGGAAGCCGGATGATAAACGAGGCCCCCTTGCCGGGGATCGAGTCCAGCGTGATTGAGCCACCATGCTTGCGAACGATGGAATAACAGGATGAGAGCCCCAATCCGCTTCCACTGCTCTTCGTGGTGAAATAGGGATCGAAGATCTTCTCCTGTATATCGGTTGGAATGCCCGGCCCGTGATCACGGATGGTGATTCTTATCCATTCATCATCCTCGTTCTCCGCCTTCAGGATAACACGGCCGCCTTGCTCCATGGCCTGCCTGGCATTAATCAGCAAATTGCTGATCACCTGGCCAATCTGCCCTTTGTCCGCTTCAACGGGCAGAAGGTCATCCGCGACATCCGTTTCGAGCTGGATGTTTGACCCGCGCAGTGTGAACTCCGCGAAGGAAACCAGATCCTTCTTCAAGGATATGACGCATTTGATCGGGTCGCCGCCCTTCGCGAATGTCAGCAGTTGCAGGGCGAGATTTTGGGCGGAATCAATCGCTGATTCGGCGCCGTTGAGATATGGATAGGCCGGATCGTCAGACTTGATAACCGCTTTTGCCAGATCAATATTCCCCATCAGCCCCGTCAATAAATTATTGAAATCATGGGCGATACCACCCGCCAGCACCCCGACCGATTCCAGCTTCTTGATTTGCAGACGCTGCTCTTCTGATTTTAACTTTTCCGTAATATCCCGCAAAACAACGATACACCCCAGCGGTATTCCCTCCGCATTCCCGATCGGCGAAACGACAATCTCGATGTTGTATTGCCGGCCGCCATTACCGATCAGATGAACGTTTTCAGGAACCGCGATCATGCGCGCTTCATCAAGGGACTCCTCGAGGGGGCAATGGTAGGGCTGGTTTTCCAGTGCATCTGAGAAGTGCAGGACATCCGCCAGCCGTTTGCCGATGGCGCACTCCCGTGAACAATCGATCATCTGCTCGGCAACCGTGTTCATGAGCACAATTTGTTGCTCCTGATCAATCGCGATAAGCGCATCCGTAATCGATTGCAGCGTGACGTACAACTGTTGTTTTTCGTTGTGCAGCTTGTTCTGGAATTGGGCTTTTTCACGCAGCATACTGTTGGCGTTACGGGCGATTTTCAACAGTTCGATAAAATTGATCTGGGACTCGTCGATCGATACATCCTGATAGGCCGCCCGCGAAAAACATGCCTCAAAAAAAAACATGTCGCGGCGCAACCCGCGAAACCGCGCGCGCATGAAAAGCAGAACCAGGCAGATAATCGCCGCCGTCATTATCAGGACGATGGCAACTTCCCGGATGCTTTGGTGCAGCATTTGCGCCTGCATTTCCTTGATGTCCGCATCCACTTCGTCCACATAAAGACCGGTCCCAATCAACCACTCCCACTCGGGAACACCCATGGCAAAAGCAATCTTAGGGCGTTCCTCGCCGGTTTCCGGCATTCGCCACCAATAGTTGCAGAAACCACCCTCCGGGTTCTCGATCGCCTTGCGCAGATCCTGGAAAAGCTTGTTGCCACGCGAGTCTTCGTAATCCCAGTTACTGGCGCCAACCAATTCGGACTGGAGTCCGTGTGCCAGCACATTTCCCCGGAAATCATTAATGAAGAAATACCCGTTCGCACCATAGCGGGTGTTCGAGATCTCCGCCTTCAGTTCATTTTTGGCGGTGGCCTCGATGTCTGCCAGATATAGCCCGGTGCCGATCGCCAGATCGTAGGGGGCGAATCGCTTGACATAGGAGATCTTGCTATGGCCGGAGCCCGTCTTCCCAGGCATGGTCCATGCATATTCAACAAACCCTTCCCCTTGCTGTTCAGCCAGGGCGATTATGTTTGTGACGACGGCCTGTTCGCTGTGGGATTCCAATGTGCTAACGTGTTTCCCTTCAATGTCAGGACGATCCGGCAGCAGTAGTATTTTCCCGTCCAGCGAGTCGATAAAGTAATAACCATGACCGTGGTCAAAACGCACCGATCGCAGAGCGGCTGAAATCATTTCGATGATCTGCGGCGGCGACCTGTCGGCCTTGTAGGTTTGATAGATGCCTTCGGCGATCATATGCGCCTGATAAACGCGCTGTCTTGCAGCTTCGACGGCTTCGCTGCGGGCATATTCGCGCCGCATCCGAATGGATTCCACAATCCGTTCCACCTCACGGCGGGTGATGTTTTTTTGCAGCGCTATATGGGATGCTTGCATGCTCTCTGAGCGCCGCTGCTGTTCCCTGTACTTGGTCACGACCATCATAAGGATCAGGCATAAGGCCAGCAGGCCAATAACAAGCACCGTGGTTAACTGGGCGGTGCTGACAATGCTTGCCCGCCCATGGCTGGATTTGACGTTTTCAGTATCAGGCATAACGCGATTCCTTATGGAACAAAACGATGCCTGTATACTAACACCATGCCCCGCGCAAATCAAAGCAATAGGGTTCAGAAAAGCGCATCCGGAATGGATATGCGCACACAATCGGGATTCCCGATGTTTTCACTGGTTTGCCGCCGTGGATGCGGCTATAAGTTGACCACCATGCAGCCGAGGAAACCAAGATGACCGTGCAAAACATCCAGACGCCCCGCAAAACCTTGAACAAGGCCTACCTCAAGGTGAAGCCCTGCCGCGAGCAGGTCGAGCTGTTCAAGCGGGAGTTGAAAAAGCTGCTCCGCGCACTGCGCCCGGACGAGAGCGAGGAATTCAACAAGAACCATATTTCGGCCTTCCTGCGCGAGACCCATTACCAGAACGATTATTTCATCAACACCAAAAGCCGGAACGATCTGGTCATCCATAACGGCAATCGCGACAAGGATTCGGTCGGGGTGTTGATTGAAACCAAACGACCTGGCAACAAGACGGAGATGCCGGACAAGAATCACCTCAACACCAAGGCCATGCAGGAATTGGTGTTGTATTTTCTGGATGAACGCATCACAGCCGGGAATGACGAGCTCAAGCATCTGGTGGCAACCAATGGGTACGAGTGGTTTGTTTTTGATGCCCACGTGTTCGAGAAGGCGTTCGCCCAGGACAAGAAGCTATTGGGCAGATACAAGGATTTCCGCGCGGGGCGTCTGACAAGCACCGGGACCGATTATTTCTATACCGAAATAGCCGCGCCTTGCATCCAGGAGCACGCCGGGACGCTCGTCTACACCTGGTTCGATCTCCGCGAGTATGAAAGCCTGATCGATAACCCCCGCAAGGAATCGCAGTTGGTGCCGCTCCTGAAAATCATCTCACCCGCGCATCTCCTCAAACTGCCGTTCCTGAACGACAGCAACAGCCTTGACCGGTCCTTCTACACCGAACTGCTGTACATTATCGGACTATCCGAAATCAAAAGCGGCAGCAAGAAGCTCATCGAACGGTTTCCGGACGGGGAACGCAAGAGCGGCTCGCTGCTCGAAAACACCATCTCCCAGCTTGACAGCCTCGGGAAAATGGAAAAATTCCGCGGCAAGCAGGCATTCGGGGCCACCCATGAGGAACGCATGTTTACTGTGGCGCTGGAGCTTGTGCTGACATGGATCAACCGCATCCTCTTCCTGAAGCTGTTGGAAGGGCAGCTGATGGCGTATAATCAGACTGCAGACTATGCCTTTCTGCATGCCGGGCGGATTGAGAATCTGGATGATCTGAATACGCTTTTCTTTCAGGTGTTGGCGCAGACGCCGGAAAGCAGGCGCGACCGGGTTACCGCGCGCTTCGGCAATATCCCGTATCTGAACAGCTCCCTGTTTGAAATCACCGAAATGGAAAACGAGTGCTTTGCCATCGCGCAGTTGGACGACGGCGAAACATTACCCATCCATCCCCAGACCGTGCTTAAGGATCGCAACGGCCGCCGCCGAACCGGCGAGCTTAATACCCTTGAGGCACTTGCAGAACCCCTCGTGGTTTCCGCTTGAAGCCGGAAACCCCGAGGGGTTCTGCAAGTGTCTCGGTAATATTATGCATTGATGCATATTATGCAAGGGTAAAGCTGGATAAGTAAAGCAGAAATTGGGAAAGTAGAAAGCAGAAATTTAGGGATTTAACCACGGAAGGCACAGAGACACGAAGGCTGATGCTCGGTTGGGTTAACCGCAGAAGGCGCAGAAGACACAGAAAAGGGTTCTTCACGGAATTGTGTACTTCACCTACGGATTGTTGAGCCTGGAAAAACAGTTGATCCGCACTCTGGCAGATTAGGGCAAAAGATTAGGGCGAAAGATTATGGAAACAGCGAGATTCTCTCCCCTTATCTTTCGCCTTAATCCTTCGCCCTAATCTGCCCCCGTTGGGTGCAAAAATCCGCCCCCATCATGCAATATATGCAAATCACGTTGCGTAAATGTATTACAACTATGATGGATAACTGAAAAGCCGTTGAACTGCCGGATATAGGCTGAGTCATGTTCGCCGTTCAGAATCGCGCTTTCTGTCTTGCGGATCCTGCCGGCATGCCCGCCGTAGGGCAAAGCGCGAAGGCGGGAGGCCGATCCGTCAGGCGATGAAGAGCGCGCGATTATGACTTGGCAAAAAGTACACAATTCCGTGATGAACCAGAAAAATAGAGAGAACTACCTTCCTTCTCCTTGCTGCGCTTAAAACAATTCGCCAGCCCAGAGTGTGGACAGAAAATCGGCGATACTGAGTATCTCGATTCCATCCCCTGTTTTCCGGCTGGTTGGAATCATGCTGACGACGAGCCGCCGTCCGACTGAAGGATGTTCGACGGCAATCTCGCGCAGCCCTTTCAAATGCGCATTGTGCACGGCGGAGGACGACTTGCATTCGATGGCGCAAGCGAGGTCGTTGACGACGAAGTCAACTTCGACCCCCGTGCTTAAACGCCAGAAACTGAATTCGGCAAATCGCTCGCGATAGGCATTGTAGCAACATAATTCGTGAAAGACCCAGTTTTCGAAGGCTTTGCCAAACAACTCCGAGCCGGGTTGCAAGACTCCCCGTCGTCCCAGGAAGTTGGCAACGCCGATGTCGTGAAAGTAGAATTTGTCGGCCACCGAGAGCCGCCGCTTCGGGCGCTTGCGGTAGGCGGGCAGCATGCGTGCAATGAGGGTGTCGCACAGGATTTCGAAATAGCCTCGCACGGTTTCGCGGGAAACGCCAAGCTCGCGGGCGATATTCGTATAGTTGACCTGCTGGGTGTCGCTCAAGGCTGCCGCGTTAAGGAAGCCCGAAAACGGGGGTAAGTTCCGTACCAGCCCTTCCGCCATGATTTCTTCTTTCAGGTAGTCAGCAACATAGGAATTCAGCATCCGTTGTGGTTGCTCGGAAAGATAGATGCGCGGCAAGGTGCCGTGATTGAGCAAACGGATCAAATCGAACGAATCACCCAGTTCGTGGGCGGAAAGCCCGAACAGCTCGTAGCGTATGGCCCGGCCGCCAAGGAGATTCGCATGGCCGCGCTTCAGCTTCCGGGCACTCGAGCCGCAGAGGGCGAAGTTGATCTGCCGATTCTCGATGAGCCAGTGAATTTCATCAAGTAAGGCCGGTACCTTTTGCACCTCGTCGACCACGATAAAGGTTTCTCCCGATTGCTCCAGTTCCTCGCGTAAGCACTGGGGAGCGGTTGCGTATTTCTGGAGCACATCCGATTTCAGCAAGTCGAGCCAGGGAATGTTCGGATAGCATGCGTGTAGTAGTGTACTCTTGCCTGCCTGCCGAGGACCCCAGAGGAAAAAGGTTTCAGTGCCAGCCGCCGCAAGGGTAATTGATCTTGTGATATTTGTCATGATTGGTTGCATATTACATGAAATACGCAAGTAGTAAAGACGAAAGTCATGGGGGTAAAGCAGAAATTGGGGATTGAACCACGGAAGGCACGAAGACACGAAGGCTGATGCTCGGGGGGATTTTTAACCGCTAATTTTGCTAATTTGGCGAATTGCTGATGCTCGGTTGGGTTAACCGCAGAAGGCGCAGAAGACACAGAAAAGCGTGTTAATTCGGGCGATTTTGCTGGGGCTGTAGACTGCGGACTGCAGACTGTAGACTTTGGCATTCCTGGACGGGTTCCACCCCGTCTATAGCGTTGTACTAAGGATCCTATATTAATCTAGACAGGATGACAGGATTGGCAGGATCAATTGCTTGAAAATCCCCCCATTTATCCCGTTTATCCTGTTAATCCTGTCGAAATCAAAACGGGAGTAAGTCGTTTAAAGTCCAAAGTCTTCTCCGTTTGCTTCGGACCGGTGGAGCACGGCGCTTGAAGCGCCGGCGACGTCCGCAGGGACGCCGCCGCCCGTTGCTTTCGCTGACACGTCAAGCTGGGCTTGGCGTTCACGGGTCGTTTTAACTCGCACCGCTTCACGGTTTTTGGTAAGTATGAACGCGTGCATCAGTCAAGGTAGGCTTGTGTGAATTGAATGGATCTGTGAAATACGTTTAATGGCAACACCGTCGTTCGGACAATATATTCGGCGTCAGCGGCTTGCGCTGCTGTCTCAGGAACCGGCGTATTCTCTCAGACGTGTTGCGCTCTCGTGCGGGTTGGAACCGTCGTTTCTCAGCAAGATCGAACGCGGGATTGCCCCGCCGCCATCAGAGGCCAAGATCAAGGCCTTGGCTGGCGTGCTGGGTGAAGATGCGGATGTGCTGCTGGCGATGGCGGGAAAGGTTTCTTCCGATCTGCAGGAGGCAATCCGGCTGCGACCTAAACTATTCGGGGAGCTGATCCGGCAATTGCGGTCGGCACCTGATAATGGTCTTGCAGGCCTTGTTAAGGAGACGAGAGCGAAATACGGCTGAAGAATTCTTTTTTTGTGTTGACAGTGTGGAGTATGTAGTACATGATGCGTGATGGTTTCAGGTTTTAATTAAGGAGGTGGAAGATGGAGGAGCAGAAGGGAAGCGGATTGTATTTGTTTGAGGCGTTGGAATTGCGCAGCGAGTATGACGCGCGCATCGCCACGATCAAAGCATGCCTGGCTACCGAATACTCAGGACGAAACAGCAATTAACTATTCACCCGTAAAGCTTGATGACTCCGCGTCTTGCCATCTTTTTTTATACCGCCCACTGGGGTGGGGAAAATGAGGGTGGTAACTTTTTGGAGGATGTCGATCGCAGACGCAACGTAGGACAGGCGCCCTCGCCTGTCCATCCGCATGTCCGCCGTAGCGAGCGAAGGTGGAAGCATAAGCACGGAGCATAAGCAGCGTTGGCTGCCGGGCAGCGGTCAGTTGGCTGTCAGGCGACTTATGCTCGGCGGTCGGGCGAGGCGCCACGACCTACTTATGTGTGGTCGGGAACTGAATGGTATGACAAAATGGCCAAGTGAAAGGCAAGCCAATGGGAATGTTTGATACGATCATGTTGGATGAGGGGCTGGTTTGTCCAGTTTGCGGGCATGCGGAAACCTCGATTCAAACGCATGAGCTCGGTAATTCGCTCGATACCTATCGGGTCGGCATGATCCTGCCGTATTGTCCGGTAATGACTGGCGTCATTCGCGAGCAGTTCTACTGTTCTAAGGGGCATCACAAGGAGCAAGAAAAGTCACCGGATATATATTTGGTCATCTGGCACACCATTCTCGTTGGGGTGGTGTGGACCGAGGGTGAAGCCGACATGCTGTTGCAGTCGGTTGACCGGTTGAGTCTTGTTGAGTGGCTGGATCAAATGCAAAAGCAAGCGCAACAGTGGCAGAAAAAATACAATCTGCTGCGAAGTGATCTGGAACGATGGCATAAATACGTAACCGCGCAACAGGAGGGGCAGTCTGCTCCGGAAGGTGAGAAAACGGATAGGCATTCGGCCTGGAAATTATTTT
This sequence comes from uncultured Victivallales bacterium, assembly GCA_964583785.1. Taxonomy (GTDB): domain Bacteria; phylum Verrucomicrobiota; class Kiritimatiellia; order UBA8416; family UBA8416; genus UBA8416. The sequence goes on along the minus strand of CAZOXS010000493.1, from coordinate 2,716 downwards.
GCCTGCCAGATGAGGAAATCCGGAATGCGGAGGATCCGCTGGCAGAAATTTTGAATCGGAATGCGGTGAGTAATGCTGTTCAGCACGGATCGGTGGGCTTGGGGTGGGGGTAGGTGCTCGCCAGGTTGATGTTATCTACCTGAAAGAGCTGGGGCGTTTCAAAAGGCGCATCGTGCCGTTCATTTCATGGGAGCTGCGGCCGCTGTTGCGGCCGCTGGGGATAAGGCTTCGGACGAGATACACGAAAGCTGATGCTCAGTTGGTTTAACAGCAATAGGCACAGATACCGTCCGCGGCGTTGTATGCGGTCTGCGGTCTGAATGCCGGGGGAGAGTTAACCGCTACTGAAGCTAATTGGGCGAACTTACAACGTTGGTCGATATCCAGCGTAGGTGTTTCGTGCCGACAATCACTAGGCGGTTGGTGAACGTGGTGTTTAGGTGGCTGGCTAAAAACGGGCGTAGAACGGATAGAATTGTCTTCGTAACCGCCGGGTTTGCTTTTATGCGAATGACGCCGGGATGCTGCGAAAGTGGCAGGACGCACCAGTCGCCAAAGTGCGCGTCCAGCGTGATTAGAATACGATTGTCACTAATGGCCTGCTGTAATATCTCGCTATCGTCGGCGCGGCTCATGCCAATTGCCGAAACGCGGATGACATCGTAGCCCTCGCCCCGAAGCGTTTCGGCAACCTCTCCGTCGATCATTTGGTCCAGTAATAGACGCAGCATTATACGGCTACCGCTTCGATGTCTGCATTATCAAGCATGAAGTGGCAATAGTGTAGCGCGGCGATTATATGGCGTTGGGACAACTCCGGGAATTTCTTTTGGATTCTATCCATCGTGTCGCCGGAGGAGAGCATGTCAACAATGACCGATACAGGGATACGCGTGCCCTCGATTACCGGCTTGCCGTTGCACACCCTGGGGTTGATTTCAATTTGATCCGCAATGCTCATGATAATGCCTGTTTGTTCGTTATGCCGCTTAAGATCTCCGGTTGCATTGAACAAAAGTTTGAACGTGTTGTCAAACGAAGATTTGTGCAGGAAGTAAAGTCCAAAGTCTTCACCGTTTGCTTCGGGCCGGAGGAGCGCAGAGCTGGACGCTCCGGCGACGCACCGTAAGGTTGCAGGCTGGCTTCAGTCACGTTTTTTACATGGCGGCTGTGTCCGTGTTTCGGTTAATGGCAGCATCCCACAACGGGGAGGGGGAGGCAAGGGTAAAGCAGAAAGTCGAAAGTCGAAATTTGCTTTTGCTCGGGGGGATTTTAACCACGAAGGGCACGGAGACACGAAGCTTACAATGTTGGAATGATTAGCCACAAAAGGGCACATCCTCCTTCGCTGAAGCTTCCACCTTTGCGAACGCTATGGCGGACAAGACGGAGGACACAAAAAGGGACAACATGGAAATAGGGTGTTAATTCGGGCGATTTTGCTGGGGGCAAAATGGCCCGGATTTTCACCCTGGGTTGCCATTCCTGGAGGGACGGGTTCCACCCCGTCCGCGGCGTTGTAAGTGGCCCTCTGTCGTCCGTCCGTCTTACGGCCCTAGCCTGCCATTAGCGCAGCGCGGCCAGCACTTCATTGGGCGTGATTATGTTCAGAGCGGATGGCCATTTGCCCGCCGTGTCAGTCCATAGCGCGATTACGATTTTGCGGCCGCCTGTAAATGGCAATGCTTTCGCCAACCGTTCCAGTCTGGCTACCTCGCGGGCAAGTTCTGCCGGCTTGCAGCCCCATTTTACCTCGCCCAGCAGCAGACTGCCGCGATCAAGCGATTCCGCCACTACATCCAGCTCGAGCGGACGATGGTTCTCGTCCTGCCCCCACCATCGTGAGGCGGTGTTCCATTGCTGTCCGCCGATTTGCAGGCTCGGCACCGATTCCCTTGCCAGTTCTTCCCAGATGGCGGCGGTGTGCGTATCCTGACGGCTCATCACCTGTTGAAGGACGGCATCGGTACGCCCCAGTTCCAGCAGGGATTTGTAAGGCAACACAAACTGGTAATAAAACCGGATGAACGGATCCGATAGGTGATACAGGGTGCGCTTGGAGGATCGGGCGCTCTCGCCCCACGGCAACTCGCGCGCGATGTACCCCAGTTCGATCAGATGATTCAGCGGGCGAGTCAGGCTGCCAGCCGGTTTCCCCAGGCGTCCGGCAATTTCCGATAAACGGTGGCAATCGTTGCCAATCAGCGAAAGCAGCGACTGGGCTTGGACGGAACTGCGCATCTCGTCCTGTAGCAGGCGGCTAGGTTCGTCGTGCAGGACACCATTGCGATCCAGCACAAGTGAGGCGAGCGCGTCACGGGAGGAGGCATAATCGGCCGCCAGTTCCCAGTAACGCGGAATCCCGCCCCATAGGGCATAGGCCTCGATGGCCGCTTGGCCTTTCAGCCCCAGCGCCGTTGTGATCCAACCTGCCGGTAGCGGTCGGATACGTAGGATTTCGCGGGCTCTGCCGTAAAGCGGGGCACTGCGGTCGAGCACGGCTCCCTGCATCATGCGCTGCGATGATCCACAGAGAATCCACGAAATCGGCGAGCCTTCCGGGCGATCCATAAACCGTTGGATCACACTCGGTAATTCCGGCGCTGACTGTACCAGGTAGGGGAATTCATCGAGCACGACATTGATGCCTTGCGGGCAGCGCTCGGCGAGGTTTGTGAAAACCGCGTCCCAGGATGGATACGTGGCAGCGGCAAAC
>CAZOXS010000492.1:0-6632 GCA_964583785.1 uncultured Victivallales bacterium | reverse complement strand
CGATGAAACGTTGGACTACGGAACAAGCACGGGAGTGGGAAAAGAACCAACCGTGGTTTTTTGGTGCGAACTTTACGCCCAGCTCGGCGATTAATCAGCTTGAGATGTGGCAGGCGGAGTCGTTTGACCCGGTGACGATTGATCGCGAGCTTGGGTACGCGCAGCGGCTAGGCATGAACATCATGCGGGTGTACCTGCATGACCTGTTGTGGGAACAGGATCGCGATGGTTTTATCGCCCGCATCGAGCATTATCTGTCGATTGCCGACAGCAAGGGCGTCAAGACGATGTTTGTGATATTCGACGATTGCTGGAATAAGGAGTTTGCCCTCGGGCCGCAGCCGCCGCCAAAACCCTATACGCATAACTCCGGGTGGGTGCAGTCGCCCGGCTACAAGATCGTGGAGGATTTGACGCAATGGCCGAGACTGGAGCGCTATGTCAAGGAGTTGCTGGAACGGTTTAAGGCGGACCTGCGGATTGCGGTGTGGGACCTCTACAACGAACCTACCAATTCCGTTGGGGACCCGATCACAGGAGCACGCCGGCCGATCGATTCCCTCCCGCTACTGAAAGCCGTTTTTGACTGGGCGCGCGCTGTTGACGGGGTAACGCAGCCGCTGACGACCGGCGTTTGGCTGGACCGGGACGATTTGAACCAATGTATTCTGGATCTATCCGACATCGTGACTTTTCATTCGTATAAGGCGCCGGAAAAGGGGCTGCTGGAGCGGATTGAAACGTGCAACGCGTCTGGTCGTCCGCTCATCTGTACCGAGTGGTTGGCGCGGGGGCACGGCTCCACATTCGCGGACTGCCTGCCAGTTTTGCGTGAACATTGCGCGGGTGCCATCAACTGGGGACTCGTATCCGGAAAGACGCAGACTATTTACCCGTGGGGCTGGAGCAAAGACAAAGGGGAACCGACACTTTGTCATCACGACATTTTTAACAAGGACGGCACGTTGCTTCATCCCAAGGAAGAGGAGCCGATTCTCCGGGGGAATGGGGACGGACAATCTGAGACGCACTAACTCCTTTCTCCAAATACCCTACAGCGAAGAAATTGCTCGCTGGGTTCCATGGTTTGGCAAAACGTTGTTCGAGGTATTGCCTGAATACGGGAAGCATGCGGAACCGGTTCTAGCTGTTGTCGAACAATGGCCTGTATTGGAGGGCCGTGGGGCCGATCTGGCAAAGCAGCTACCGGCTATGAAGAAACAAATGGAGGAAGTGGGACTTCCGCCCCTGAAGAGCATTGCAAAATAGCGAGGGCGACACGCAGTAATGCAAGACCTGCATGGCCTTTGTCATCAAACGGCTTGTGAGGGCGTGTTGTTTTCAATTTTTACATCAACCGATTCGGTGGTTTCGATTGCTGGCAACGCTTTGGATGCGAAACGATTGTTGATAATCGTCAATCCCTTGACGCTTTTCGCCTTTATCGCTGTTGGAGGGATGTCCTTGCCAAAGCAATTACTGTCGACCATGATGTTGAAATTCAATGGCCCCCGATCTTCCGAATTGCCCGGCGAGACTACAATGGCGGCCTTATTGCAGCCATCAAAATGGTTACGACGGATCGTGACCCCGTTAGCCAATGCCCCTTCACAGAAAAAATCATCGGCATATTGTGCCAACGCTATTGCCGCAATATGCGACCCTTTAAAAACGCAGTCTTCGACGACGGTCCTCCGGTTTGACTTCAGCGCAAAACCATAGGTCGGAGCCGCTTCAGAGATACAACCCTTGATCTCGATTTCCGGATTCCAGGTTAGGTTCTCGAGCAACGTCTTGTCTTGGAATGCATCTGCGATCGGGTCTTGGAAGGTCACGATATTGTGATGATTGTCCGCCATTTCGGATGCGACGATTCTGTTGGTTGATGTTGTCTGAAGGCTAGGCCCATGAACAATAGCCACCTCATCGCCCGGATGAAACGCGAGAAAACCGTAGGTCTGGCGGTGAGGAAAATGGACTCGCCATCTGTAGTCGGTCAGTTTCTCAACCATGGGTAGATAGGCGGTGTGAATATTGATTGAGTCATCGTGGGAACCCGTGAAACGACAATCAGTAAGCTTGATCAGTCCTTTGGCGAACGTGACATGAAACCCGTCCGCCCACATTGAGGTTCTGCGACCGGATCCCGCACGGGGGGCAAGCTCAACACGGTTCAAGGTGAGGTTATCACAGAAGAGGTTGATAACACCCATACCGTTCAAGAAATAGTAATGGCAGTTGGTCCACGTCACATTTTTACTGTAGCGAGCATAGGAACCAGCACATTCCCGGAAGTCGTCGCGGGCAAGAAATTCGATGCCTTCTTCGAACGGGTCGGGTTTCACCGTGTAATGCAAGCGTAGTTTAAACGGGCCGATCTCCTCCACCTTGCGAATGCCTGTCATTGGGTTCTTGATACGCCAGGTATGCAAGGATTCATGGACGTACGCCTGGTGCAGTAAATCGCTGTCTGCCCCTGTAGCCTTTTGCTCCCAGCCATCGCCTACCCAGACAAGTTGACCATCGCGTATCGCATATGTGGAGTCGGGATGGACCGTAGCGTCAGCGTACTCCGCTGTCACCTTGGTTAACGCCAGTTCCGAAACGGTGGGACGATGATAATCAAAACCCACCCCCTTGAGTTCAATATCTTCGCAGGTGTCGATAAACGATTCAATCATGACACCATGCATGACAAGGTCGCTCTTCACCTCAACCTCTGCACCGCCTTCAATCCGAATATGCTTTGATTTCCTGATTGCCAAAGCAATGGCCTTGGGCGCATCACCATCATCCGCGTCGTTGGGAATAAACATGGCGAGTTTGAACGCGTGTTCGGGATAAAAATCATAGGAGCCTGGGGCAAAATGAATAACCACCGGGTTCTCTGCACTGCCCTCCCCTGTGAGGCATAGGGAATAATCATACCTACCAGGTTTCAGTTCCACCCGGTCCCCTGCGGACAGGCAAAGCGCATTGAGGTTGATTGTGGTTTTCCAGGCAGTAGCCGAGGAAAGCCCCTTGTTGGTATCATCGCCACTGGCTGGATTTACATAATATACTGTATTCCCGGGTGACAGTTGCCGCTCGCCGGAATCCGGATATTCATTCGAAACTCGCATACTTCATTCCCTCCACTTACATCCCATCGCGTTGTTAAAAATTGTCTGGCCGCGTTGCCCCCTCTTCAGGGGCGGTCGCTTCCATGTGGACTGAGCCATCAGGATATCCATTAAGATCCTCGAACCACGGTTCGATAACCGCGAAGACGGCAGGGTGATCGGAACCACTGTCCCAGATGCCAGCAGCCAGGCCTGCGTTGAGCACCGTCGTCCCAGGCAGAGCGAGAATGTGATCGATACCATGGCTGACTCCATTCGTTTTGACATCCTTGAATGCATATACGAATTGGATCGGAAGCGTGCCGATCTCGCCCGTTAAGGTGCGCATGGTGTCACTATCTACCGTCGAGTTGAAATCGCCTGTTAGTATCACTGGAGCGCTTTGTTGCCGGCGGTCCGCCGCATGCGTGGCCATCAGCTCCATCCCCGCCACCCGATCAGACAATGTTGCTTGCCCGGAATGAGGGAGGTGGTTCGAGTAGACATATATCATCCGATTTGTCGTTTTTTCGGTGAATAGGCCCCATATAAAGTAGCGATCTTTTGAGTTTCCTGCGTCATATCTGACGAAGCGTGTCAGCCCATGTTCGACCAAATCCCACTTCTCGTGAAGGTAGAGGATCCCGCCGGAAATCTGACGCCCGGGAACCTCGCGGTACGCCGGAAGTGCCGCGATAATCGCCTCCATCTGCCCATCGGCTTCTTCCTGTGTCCCGACGAAGTCAGGGCTTTTATCCTGAATCGTTTCGAACACCCGCACTTTGCGGTCGTTCCACGCCGGGGCACCCGGTTTTGCCCATGATTGCCTCAGGATATTGAATGACATAACGGTAATGTTGTTGGTGGGCTCAACCGCCGAAGTCGTCCCACAAAGGAATACCCCCAACAGGCTCGTCAGGAACGTCCATCGGATGATTCTTTCTGCCCTCTTAGTATTACGCCACTTCTTAAACATGTAAATGTCAATCACTACCATCCCATAGGGGCACAAATTAAACTTTGAATAAGTCGACCTGCAGGCGACACTCTTCTTGATTTAAACACAAATAAAGGAGGGTGCAATGCCTGCAAGATCGACAAGGTGTAAGATGACATTGGTTCGGCAAACATGCGAGTTAATTCCGGCTCATTTGGTGACGAAGGGCGCATCTGCGATTTGTTGTATGATGTTCCCGATCCCACCGGCCTTGCGCCGGTGGTGAAAAAAGCTGGTATTTGTGGCGCAACCCCTTTTTTCAGCGTTTGCCTCCACCGGTGCAAGGCCGGTGGGCGGCAGAGGCGCACTCAAACGCAGATGCGCCCGGTGGCGAAATTGGCTAGGTCTTACGATATTGATGCGCGCAAGTTTTCGCCATGGAGTCATACGACCGCACACATCTACGGTCAACTGACTCGTGCGGTCAGCTTGAACGACATCTGCGATGGTCTGGATCTGAACAGTTCGGGCTTGCGAGCGATTCGCGGTGCAATGCCGCCGAAACGAAACACCTTCTCGAATGCCAAGGATAACATGCTCTACCGTACGATCAGGAAAATCGAGACGACATCGCATTTGAGCATTCTTCGTGACGAGATCATCGAACTGACGGGGCTGCTCACCGCAACCAACTATCCAAAAGAGCTGCGACTGGTTGAGGCGGTAATCGAGATCGATGGCAAGGATGTCGTGATGAGCTTTGTGTCCATCAATCTGAGCTGGAGCGCTTGGACGGTAGCCGAGTTGTATCGGGCAAGGTGAACAACTGCTGCCTGGGTCAACAGTGGGAATGTAGCAGGCGATAATTTTTCTTTTGTGTCTCCCGGGCTGAGTTTTGCAAATCTTTCCACCACTGGTGGAGCGGTCCGGCGTCCATCAGCACCTAACGTACGGACCTATTCTATTTCGATGGTGCTGCGCTCAAGGTTACACACTCGGCTGATTGGGGTGGTGTCGGCACCGCCAACTACGTTACCTTGCAAGCCGTCGCCAATTCCATAACAAACGAACTGGTCGTTGCCGTCGGCGTGGTCAACAACACCCCCCAGGCATCGGTCTTCCGCTTCCGGTAGGTTTACCGCTGCTATGAACATCTGTTCGCTTGCCACCCATAGGGCCACACGCTAGACTCTCAAGGCCAGTTCAAGAACAGATTCGAGGTGGAATTGGCATCATATTGAAGCGGGAGAAGATCATGAACGCTGATAGTAAGCGATACAGCGCGTTAATTCGCGCGAATCTGGCGGCCAATTACAAGGGCATGTTCCGTGAAGCGGGTGGGGCGCTGGCATTTCCCTTCCTGACGCCGGGTAGCGATCAATATGCCGACGTGTTGTGGGATTGGGATTCGTGGCTGACGAATGTGGCCCTCCGGCAGATTCTGCAGGAGCAGGGAACGGACGAGGATCGCGAACAGGCCCAGCCGTACGAGCGGGGCTGCATCCAGAATGCGCTCGCGACGGTTCCATTGAATGGCTGGATTCCGATTTCGATACGCCGGAACAGCGACAGGACCCCGCCGCCTAATTTCCGGGAACAAAATATGCACAAGCCCTGCCTGGCCCAGCATGCTGCCTTCCTCGTCCAGCAGGATGGCGGGGATGCGGAATGGTTGCGTGAGAATGAGGGACTCTACGGACTGCAGAAATTCGTCAATTGCTATCGGAATCATCATCGCCATAGCTGCGGGCTATACTTCTGGCAGGATGATAGCGCCATCGGCGTTGATAATGATCCCTGCACGTTTGAGCGTCCGAATCGGTCGAGTGGATCGATTTATCTGAATTGCTTCATGTTCAAGGAACTTGAAGCATTGGCCTACCTCTGCAACCGGTTGAGTCTGCATGAAGTCGGAGCCCAGTATCAGAAAGATGCCGATGACCTGAAGGCGGCGATTCTGGAACATTGCTGGGATGAGCGGGATGGTTTCTTCTACAGCGTTGATTTTAATTTTGTCGACAACTCGGCGCGTCCCTACCGCCATGGGGGGCAAAAGCGGGACTGGCCTTGCCTGATCATGCGGATCGGTGTCTGGTCGGGATTTCTGGCGTTGTGGGCGGGTATCGCCACCAAGGCGCAGGCCGAGCGTGTCGTGGTGGAGCATTACCGGAATGAAAAGACCTTCAACGCGCCTGCTGGCATACGGACCCTTTCGCGCATGGAGAAAATGTACAATGTGCGCGCGTCCGGCGGACCGTCGTCGTGGCTCGGACCGGTCTGGGGCGTCTCGAACTATCTTACCTTCCGGGGGCTGGTACGTTACGGTTATGAAGCCGACGCGCGGGATCTGGCTGAGAAAACAATCCGGTTGTTCGGACGCGATATCGAGCGGTTCGGTGCCATGCACGAATACTATCAGCCGGAAAACGGCGAGCCGATCCTGAACTGCGGATTCCAGAACTGGAATTATCTGGTTCTCAATATGATCGCCTGGCTCGAAGGCAAGACGCCTGTTGTTGAGTAAATACCTAGCCAAAAATATTTGAAATTTGTTTCCGTGTGCAGCGCTGTTTGTGCATTTCAACGTGTGGCGT
>CAZOXS010000491.1:0-6675 GCA_964583785.1 uncultured Victivallales bacterium | reverse complement strand
ATCCACGCAGCCGCTCGTTACGCCCCAGAACAGCGCCGGTTCCCCCAGCCGGGTGAAGTCGGCATCCGTCTGCGGCTGCGCCAGGATACCGACACGGTAGCCGGCCTGAACCAGGCACTTGCCGATCACGGCGACCCCGGCGAATGGCGAATCGATGTAGGTGTCCCCCGTCACCAGGATCACATCCAGCCCCCCCCAGCCCAACCGCGCCACCTCATCCCTTGTCGTCGGTAAATACATGCCACCAGTCAACGGCTTGCCATGCCGATTGTCAATCCGTATGTTTTACAGGTTTGACCTTGCCGCCTCACTCCTGCATGATTGGCATATCTTGAAACCCCAGCCGGAGGTTCCTTTTATGGACATGCAGCTCATGGAATCCGCGTTTGCCGCCGTCGCCAAGTCGATTGATATTGAACGGGCCGAGGTGGCCCTGATCCTCGGTTCCGGCTGGAGTGAGGCCGCCGACACTTTCTCTCCCTCCGCCGAACTTGCCTACAGCGAGATTCCCGGCATGGGGATAACCGGCGTTGCCGGGCATGAGGGCAAGCTTCGCGTCGCGACCCTCGACGGCCGCCGCTTGCTCATCTTCCAGGGCCGCCGTCACTGGTATGAGGGACAGGGGTGGACACCCGTCGGACTGCCGGTCTTCATCGCGGCCCGCGCCGGTGCGCGTACCCTACTGCTGACCAATGCCGCTGGCGGCATCAACCCGGCATTTGCCCCTGGCGACCTAATGCTGGTAACCGACCATATCAACGCCATGGGCACGAATCCGCTGATCGGCCCGCGCGACGCCTGCTGGGGCGTGCGTTTCCCCGACCAGAGCCATCTCTACGATCCGGCCCTGCTCGACCACCTGCGCCAGTCCGCCCGCCAGACCGGCCTCACCGTGCGCGAGGGCATCTATCTGGCCACCGCCGGTCCCTGCTACGAAACCCCGGCGGAAGTGCGCGTGTTCCGCGGCATGGGTGCCGATGCGGTCGGCATGTCCACGGTGCCCGAAGCCATCCTGGCCGGGGCGGCGGGCATGCGCGTCGGTGCCATCTCATGCATCACCAATGCGGCAGCCGGGGTCGACTCGACCGCCACCCTCGCCCATGACGACGTGCTCGACGCGGGCCGACGGGCCATGCCCGCGATGACCGGCCTGCTACACCATGCGGTAAGCCATGCAACCTTCTGACCCCACGCCAGCAACGCCACCAGCCAACGCCGACCTGCGCCAGGGCGCATTCGCGGTCGCCCGCCGCCTGCGCGAGGCGGGGCATATCGCCTACTGGGCAGGAGGCTGCGTGCGGGACAGGCTGCTCGGCCGTCAACCGCGCGACTACGACATCGCCACCGACGCCGTCCCCGACGCCGTTCTCGCCTGCTTTCCCGGTGCTTGCACGGTCGGCAGGAACTTCGCCGTGGTGATCGTCCCGTGGAACGGGCTGGCGTTCGAGGTCGCCACCTTCCGCCAGGATCACGGCACCGACGACGGACGCCACCCCGCCGCGATCTCGTTTTCCACGCCGGAGGAGGATGCCGCCCGGCGCGACTTCACGGTCAATGCCATGTTCTACGACCCCCTCGACGGCGGTATTCATGACTACGTCGGCGGACGGGCCGATCTCGAGGCACGGCTGATCCGCTGCGTCGGCGACCCCGACCGCCGCTTCGCCGAGGATCACCTGCGGCTACTGCGGGCCGTGCGCTTCGCCACCACGCTGGACTTCGCGATCGAGCCCGCCACCGCCGATGCTATCCGGCGCCACGCCCCCTCGATCGCGCGCATCAGCATCGAGCGCGTGCGCGACGAGTTCACCCGCACCCTGCTTGAAGCCCGCCAGCCCGGCCAGGCCCTGCGCCTGCTCGACGAGCTCGGACTGCTGGAAATCTTCCTGCCGGAGGTCTCCGCCCTCAAGCACCAGGATCAGCCGCCCGAATTCCACCCCGAGGGCGATGTATTCACCCACACCGCCATGATGCTCGATGCCATGCAGGAGCGCTCTGCCGTGCTGGCCTACGCGGCGCTGCTCCACGATATCGCCAAGCCCGCAACCGCCTTCCACGACGGGCAGCGGCTGCGTTTCCACGGCCATGCCGAACACGGTGCCCGCATGGCGGAAAAGATCCTGCGGCGGTTGCGCCTGCCCAACCGCGTGATCGAGGAGGTCACCGCCTGCGTCGGGCGGCACATGCGGTTCATGGATGTGCAGAAGATGCGCCGCGCCACCCTGCGCCAGCTTGTCGGCTCCCCCACCTTCGAAACCGAGCTCGAACTGCACCGGCTCGACTGCCTCGCCTGCCATGGCCTAATGGAAAACCACGATTACCTCTGCCAGGCCCGCGACGCCTTCGCCAGCGAACCCGTGCTACCGAAGCCCTGGATCAACGGCCGCGACCTTATCACCCTTGGCCTCCCGCCCGGCCCGCGCATCGGTGCCCTCCTCAAGACCGCCTACGAGCTCCAGCTCGAAGGCAACCTGCCCGATCGCGAAGCCCTCCTTGCCCACATCCGCACCCACCTTGCGCCGTAAGCCCCAAGGCCTCCCCCCGCACGCGACCTGTCCCGCCAATCCTATTCACAGGCGGCACCCTTTGTTTTTTGTGCTTGCCTGCCACAAGTGCTTTAGGGAAGGATGTACCCGACAGGACACAGGCACGCAAGAAGGGTAGCCCCCCCCCGCAGACGTGCCGGACAAACAGGAGTTTCCCGATGGATCTACTCGAAAAAGCCCAAGCCGTGATGGATTGCGAGATTGACGGACTGCAAAGCGTAAAGGCCAACCTGGCTTACGGGTTTGCGGACACCGTCCAGGCCATCTTGAAGGCGCTGGCGCAGAAGAACAAGGTCGTGGTCACCGGCATGGGCAAGAACCTGCATATCGCCGAAAAGCTCTCGGCCACACTGGCGAGTACCGGCAGCACCAGCGTCGTGCTCAATCCGGCCCAGGCGATGCACGGTGATCTGGGGATTCTCCAGGAAGGCGATGTGCTGCTGATGCTGAGCTACTCCGGCGAGTCCGAGGAAGTACTCCTCCTGCTGCCCGCCGCCCGTCGGCTGAACGTGATCATTATCGGCGTGACCGGCAACCGCGAGAGCACACTCGCCCGGCACAGCGACATCACGGCCTGCGTGGCGGTCCCGCGCGAGGCCTGCCCGTTCAACATGGCCCCGACCGCCAGCACCACCGGCACCCTGGCCTGGGGGGATGCGCTGGCGATGGTGCTGCTGGAGGCCCGCGGGTTCAAACGCGAGGACTATGCCCGGCTGCACCCCGGCGGCGCGATCGGCCGCTCACTGCTGCTGCGTGTCGCCGACATCATGCGTCATGACAGCCGCCACGCCTGCGTGTCCGAATCGTCCGACGTCAAGACCGTCCTGCTGGCCATGACCGAAGCGCGCGCGGGCTCCGCCGCCCTGGTGGACGACAACGGCATCCTCAAAGGGGTTTTCACGGACGGGGACTTGCGGCGCAACATCAGCCGTCACGCCGACATCCTGAACCAGCCCGTGGCCCGGTTCATGAGCCGGAACCCGATCACGGTGCGCGCGGACGAGCTGGCGGTGAATGCGCTTAACATCTTCGAAACCCATAACATTGATGATCTGATCGTCGTGGACGCCGCCAACCGTGTCATCGGCGCCGTGGACATCCAGGATCTACCCAAAATGAAAGTTCTTTAGCGGCGAGTGATTTATCCCGTGCATCCCGTTAATCCTGTCAAAATCACCATGAACAGATTAGTAATAACGCCATGCAGGTGAAAATCCTGCTTTACACTGTCGAGTCATCCGTCTATATTCGCGGCCACTTGTCGGAAATAAACAGAAACAGGCAATAAATAAGAAGCGAATCAGAAGGGAAGCAGTTAGGACATGAGTCAGATCGACAAATCAGCTATTCAGGAACAGTATCAGCGCCACGAACGTGACACTGGATCTTCTGACGTCCAGATCGCGGTGCTCACCAAGCGCATCGAGAAATTGACGGAACATCTCAAGGCGAACAAAAAAGACCACAGCTCGCGTCACGGTCTGATCAAGATGGTCAGTGCGCGCCGCCGTCTGCTCGACTACCTGAAGAGCACGGACGTGGATCGCTACAAGAATCTGATTCAGGTTCTTGGTATACGCCGCTAGCACTCTCAAGCTCCGCCCCATCCCGCTGCGGCGTTTTCGCCGCTGCCGACGCGACTCCATTCGCCAGGCAACCGGCAGGATGGCGAGGCGGTGAACAAACAAGAAGCAGCCGGCGTTGAGAAAGTGAAAATGCGTCGGCACCAACAGGAAAGAAAACCATGAAAGACGCAATCACTGTTTCGACAACCGTCGGGACCCAGACCATTACACTGGAAGCCGGGCTTCTCGCGCAGCAGGCCGCCGGTGCCTGCACGATCCGCCTCGGCGATACCGTGCTGTTCTCCGCCGTGACCAACACCGACAAGCCGCGCGAGGGTATCGACTACTTCCCGCTGCAGGTGGAATACCGCGAGAAGTTCTATGCGGCCGGTCGTTTCCCCGGCGGGTTTTTCAAGCGCGAGTCGCGCCCGAGCGAAGGCGAGATCCTGACCATGCGTTTAACCGACCGGCCGATCCGGCCGCTGTTCCCGGAAAATTACTTCAACGAGGTGCAGATCAATAACATGCTGCTCTCGGCTGACGGGATCAACGACTCGGACATCCTGAGCATCACCGCCTCGAGCGCGGTGCTGGTCATTTCCGAGATCCCGTTCATGGGCCCGATCGCCGGCGTGCGCGTCGGTCGTGTCAACGGCGAGTTCATCCTCAACCCCACCCATGACCAGCGCGCGAAGAGCGACATGGATCTGGTCTATGCCGGCACCCGCGAGCTGCCCCTGATGATCGAGGGCGGCGGCAAGGAGATTGCCGAGGCCGATCTGGTGGCCGCCATGAAGTTCGCCCACGAGGGCTGCGTCAAGCTCTGCGACCTGCAGTTTGAACTGCGCAAGGCACTCGGCAAGCCGGACAAGGTGGTCGCCCCCTACCAGCCGGACACGACTCTGATCGAGGCTGCCCGCGGGATCGCGGGCGATGCCCTCTCCAAGGCCGTGCAGATCGCCGGCAAGCTCGAGCGTCAGAATAAGGTCGGTGAGATCAAGGAATCGCTGCAGGCAACCCTGGCCGAGAAAATGCCGGAGATGACCGAGGAGCAGTTCCGTGCCATGTTCGACGAGCTGGAGATCGAGACCGTCCGACGCAACGTGCTGGAGAAGGGTATCCGCGTGGATGGACGCAAGTTCGACGAGCTGCGCGAACTGCGGGCACAGGTCGGCATCCTGCCGCGCACGCACGGCTCGGCCGTCTTCAACCGCGGCGAGACCCAGTCACTGGGCACTGTGACGCTGGGAACCCGCTCGGACAAGCAGAGCATGGATGCGATCACCGGCGGCAAGACCGAGAAACGCTTCATGCTGCATTACAACTTCCCGCCTTACTGCGTCGGCGAATGCGGACGCCTAGGGATGACCGGACGCCGCGAAATCGGTCACGGTGCCCTGGCGGAACGCTCACTGGTCGAGGTGATCCCGGAGGATTATCCGTACACGGTGCGCCTGGTTTCGGACATCATGGGCTCTAACGGCTCGTCCTCAATGGCCAGCATCTGCGTCGGCACACTGGCGATGATGGATGCCGGCATTCCGATCAAGGCCCCTGTGGCCGGCATCAGCGTGGGTCTCTTCTCTAGCAAGGACAAGGCTGACCTGGTGATCGATATCCTCGGCACCGAGGACCACTGCGGCGATATGGACTTCAAGGTGGCCGGTACCCGCAAGGGCATCACCGGCTTCCAGGTCGATCTGAAGATCCGCGGCCTCACCTGGGACCTGGTTGAAGGGGCCTTCGAGATGGCGAAAAAGGCGCGAGGGCAAATCCTCGATTACATGGAAACCGTGATCGCGACCCCGCGACCGGAAATGTCGCCGCACGCGCCGCGCATCGAGACGATCATGATCGATCCGGAGAAGATCGGCGAGCTGATCGGCCCGGGCGGCAAGAACATCCGTGGTATCACCGAGCGTTCGGGTGCCCAGATCGATATTGCCGAGGACGGCACGGTCAGCATCTATGCCCGCACGGGCGAGTCCATGGCGCTGGCGGTCAAGGAAGTGAAAATGGTGGGCATGGATCCCGAGGAAGGCATGATCTACGAGGGCAAGGTCACCGGTGTGAAGGAATTCGGCGCGTTCGTCGAGATCCTGCCCGGCCGCGACGGTCTCGTGCACATCAGCGAACTGGCTGACTTCCGCGTCAACTGCGTGGAGGACATCTGCAAGGTCGGCGACATCATGCGGGTCATGTGCGTCGGCGTGGACGACCGCGGGCGGGTGAAGCTCAGCCGCCGCGCCGCGATGCGCCAGCTCGACCAGCAGGAAAACGCGTAACGCACCTGCACAAGCAAGAACACCACGCGGGGACGAGCAATCGGCCCCGCGTTTTTTTGCCACGGTCAAACGTTATCGATAAGCTTGCTTCCTGAGCCTGACACTGCTGAGGCACTTGCAGACCCCCTCGTGGTTCCCGCTTGAAGCCGGGAACCACGAGGGGGTCTGCAAGTGCCTCTACTAGCTCCTTAATCGCAAATTGTTTGAGTAAATGAGTCGATAATATAGCATGGCGTATCGCCAATTCCAAGCGTTGTAAGTGTTCAGTGTTCAGGGGTT
>CAZOXS010000490.1:0-8891 GCA_964583785.1 uncultured Victivallales bacterium | reverse complement strand
AGGTAAGGAGATCGTGGTTCGCGCGGTCGGGGTACAGAAGTACTTCCAGCGGGGATCGGAGACAGTGAAGGCGCTGCGCGGGATCGACCTGTGTGTCTACCGCGGGGAATACATGTGTGTCATGGGGCCCTCCGGCTCCGGCAAGAGCACGTTCTTCAACATGGTTGGCGGTCTGGATTCCCCGACCAAGGGGCGCGTGTTCATGGATGCGGTCGATATGGCCCAGCTCAGTGCCAATGAACTGGCGTTCCTGCGCTGCCGCAAAGTCGGCTACGTCTTCCAATCGTATAATCTCAATAGCGTGATGACGGCACTGGACAATGTGACCCTGCCGATGGTTTTTGCCGGGTTGCATGCCGATGATGCACGGGAACGCGGCATGCGCCTGCTCGAACGTGTCGGGCTCGGGGAACGCTGGAACCATCGTCCCAAGGAGATGTCCGGCGGGCAGCAGCAGCGGGTGGCCATTGCCCGTGCACTGGCCAATCAGCCATCGCTGTTGCTGTGCGATGAGCCGACGGCCAATCTCGACATCAAGACGGGCAAGGAGATTCACCATCTGCTTGACGACTTGAACAAGCAGGACGGGGTGACGATTATCTGCGCCACGCATGACTATAACATGCTGGCCGTCTGCGACCGTATCGTCTGGATTGCCGATGGGAATGTCGACCGTATCGAGCTTAGCGAGGAACTTGAAATCACGAAGGCGAGCCTGGGGGATGCGCATGAGTAAGGGAAGGGGATTTTCCATCCTGGTTGGTTTGTTTTTGGCGGTACCGGTGATGCAGGCAGGCGAGGTGTATCAGTCGGTGATGCAGGAGCTGACGCGGCATGAGAATCGGTTGCCCGGTAGCGAGTCATTGGCTTCGAGCTTGGCGCATGTGGAGAAGACCCTGCGGGCTGCTGGCTTGGAACCGCACCGCCAGACTTATGACACCATTGTGCCGGAAACATTGGAATGCCGTTTGGCGATTGACGGTGCCGAGGTTGGACCGGTCTATGCCTTGGGTCCCAATGGCCCTGCCAACAATACAACCGGCGGCACGACGCTCAAGGGGCCGCGGGTCTATCT
Organism: uncultured Victivallales bacterium; assembly: GCA_964583785.1. Taxonomy (GTDB): domain Bacteria; phylum Verrucomicrobiota; class Kiritimatiellia; order UBA8416; family UBA8416; genus UBA8416. The sequence goes on along the minus strand of CAZOXS010000490.1, from coordinate 7,816 downwards.
CGGCAGCGGATCCCTTGCGGAAATGAACGGCAAGCCGGTTGAAGGTTGCATCGCCGTGCTCGATTTGGATACACCGAACATGATGCAGGTATTGAGTCAGGGAGCCCTTGCGATTGTCTTTGTCGGGGATGGCACCGAGACACAGTGGCAGGCCCGGCAACAGTTCATGGAACTGGATGCGGAACTTCCCCGGCTTTTTATGCACCGCGCGGATGCCGAACGGCATGGGTTGCTGGCGGATACCCCCCGTACGGCCGAAATCTCGATCACGACGGTATGGAAGGATGTCGAAGCGGTTAATCTGTGGGTCGAAATTCCTGGCGAGCCGGGGGCGAAATTCACTTTTGACAAAGAAGAGGCGCTGGTTCTGACCGCGACGCTGGATACCTTCGGGGTGGTTCCGGTGCTGTCGCCATCCGTGCGCACGGCGGCGAATTGTGCGCTGCTGGCGGATGTCGCGGTAAGTCTGCGCGAGCACCCACTCAAGCGCTCTGTCTTCGCGGTTTGGCTCGGCAGTCATTACGCCATGCAGGATGGTGCCCGACTGTTCTATTTTGCGGTTCGGCGCGGAGTGAACGAACTTGAAAACCGGGCAACCGAATATGTGAAGATCCAAGAGGCGTCCGAGGAGCGGTTGGCGGTGCTCGCTGCCGAGAATTTATTCGGTCAGAAAAATGCACAGTTGAATGAGGTGGTGAGTCGGGTCGAAAAGCGCCTCAATGCAAATGTCAGCACCTTGAACTATGATTTGCGGGTTACGCGCGACAATCTGCTTCCCTACCGACGTAGGGAAGCGCCCTTGCTTCCGGCGGAGCAGGCGGCCTTGGCCGCCTTGGAAGCACAGGAGACCGATATTCAGGCCAGGCGCATGAGCCTGAATAACATGCGTCGGCAATTCAATGACCGCGCGATTACCAACATGACGCTGTTTGCCGAGATTGCCGCCGAGGAGCGTCGCGTGATCGAGCGGGAAATCGCGGATGCCCGCAACCTGCTCCGGCATAACCAGACGCACCGTGAACTCGCCGCGCGGCTTTCACCCAAGCGCATCGTCATGCATGCCGACATCGATCTGGCCAACGCCACGGGGGCTTGGACCCTGAATATGGATGCGATTGGCTCCCAGATGTTCTATCACAGCATGAAAAGCAAATGGGCGGAGTTGAAACTGGGCGATTACGTCAAGCATTTCCTGGCCGTTGCCGGTATTTATGAATCCACCAGCGGGAAGACCGGAACGGGCGGGGGCTTCTTTGCCGACCCCGCAACGGCGCTGGTGATGCCGGGCAAATTCTGTGTGCCCTCGTTGCGCAGCGCACCGACGCGTGTCGCGCAGGCACTGCAGGTTTTCGGCTATCAGTTGCTGACCGTGGCCGATCCGCTGGACGGCGACGAAATGCCGTATCGGCAGGTTGTGGAACTCGACCCCCTGGCTCCGCGGTTGCTTGCGTTCGTTATGGGGCTCGCCACGGATCCGGCCCTGTCCCAGGTCAGTCCGCTGGCCCAGCCAAGCCTGAGCAAGGAGTCCGTGATGCATTTCAAGGGGGAGGGGGGGAGCCGGTACCTGGTGCAGGCACGCGGATCGACGGAGCTCGCGGGGGTGCCAGAGGATGCGATCACCTTCCTGGCACCAAAGAATTCCGAGATGGCTCCAGCCATTGCCGGCCACTCCTATTCGACCGCATCCAGGGTGCGTGCGTCCGGCCATATTTTCATGCCGATTGTTTATAATCAAGCGCCGTACCGGACACTGGGATTCGATCAAACCGGGCGCCTGCGGTACTTTCCGGTGGGGGGGTGGAATGCAAAACGCCTTTTCTATGGGCTGGGCGGCTTGATTAACGCACCACTGGTCCCCGGCTCCTTTGGCCAGGTGATCGGGACGCTGGCCGGCGGCAAGACGGACGCGACGCTCACCCCCTATCTGCGTCGGGGTAACGGTTCCTTTGCCTTCTATACGGAAGAGGACGATCCGTTCAAGGTCTATGCCAAGGGCGGCTTGCTGCTGCTGGGCAGCACAGAGACAGAACCGCGCGGGAATGGGGTTCCGTTAGATGGCGTTCCCTTGTATTCGTTCAACGTTCTGCGGCAGACGGCGCATGATTATCTGGCCCTTAATGAATCACGCCTGCAGATTCTGCGCGACAAGGCGATTGTGAATGACTCGCTGGAAACCCTGCATGCCGATGCGGAAGCGCATTGGGAGGATGCCGTGGCGGCACGCGCGGAAAAGAACATTGGCAAGGCGGTCGCCCATGAGGCATTCTCGGCCGGAATCTCCGCCCGGGTGGCCCCGGCGCTGCGGGAAGTGACCAACGACATGGTACGCGCCGTGGTGCTGCTGTTGCTCCTGACGCTGCCGTTTGCGTTTATCATGGAGCGGTTGCTCATCAGCGCGACAAGCATCTACCGGCAGGTGCTCGGCTTTGTCGGCTTTTTTCTGGCGTCCTTCATCCTTATGTACCTGGTCCATCCCGCCTTTCAGATTGCCTCGTCGCCGATGATTATTTTTCTGGCGTTTGTGATTATCCTGCTCAGTTCGCTAGTGATCCAGATTGTCATGTCGAAGTTCAAGAAGGAGCTTCGCAGCATGCAGGGGCTCGGTACCAGTGCGCATGGGGTGAGCTCGGACAGCAGCACGTTCCTGGCGGCGGTGCTGATTGGTATCTCCGGTATGCGCAACCGGCCACTCAAGACGTTCCTTACGGGGTTGACGGTTATCCTGCTGACCTTTGCCATTGTGGTTTTCGCCTCGTTTACGCCGACCTCGGGGGTGGTAAAATCCTATGTGGGCAAGGGGGATGGGCCGAACCGGATCGAGTTGCACCGCTTTTCGGGGCTGGAGATTCCCCGCATGCTTCTGGAGTCGTTTTCGGCGCTGTATGCAAGGGATTGGCAGCTCTTCGCCCGCGAAGCCTTCTTCAAGGGGCCGGAGGTTGAAAGCGCGGATGATTTGCTGGTTGTCTATCGGGACGCTAATCGAGCCTGGCAGCGCCTGCAGGCCATGGTGGCATTCAATCCCGGCGAGATGGCGCACGATGCGGGGTTGGCCCGCGCGATTCCTGGATTCGCCACCTACGAGGGGGCACTTCCGCCGCTATTCCTGTATGATAAAACGGCAGAGACGATGGGGCTTGCCGTCGGGGACCGCGTTACGATTGGCGGCAAGGCGTTCACCTACGCGGGACCTTTTGATGCCAGTGCACTGGACCAGCTTGAATATATCGATCGCTCGAAAGTGATGCCGCCGGATTTTGAAAGTTCAAAGAATGAACTGGAGCAAGGGCAAGCCGGTGGAGCTTCTGATGCCGTTGACTTGTCGGACGATACGTTTGTCGATACCACCCGATTTACCTACAATTCGGCACGCAATGTGGGGATCACCCGACTGGGCGCACTCGACGAGCTGGCCGGTCCGGGACAGCCCGTGCGGATGAACGGCATTATCATGTATGCCGGGGATGGCGCGGATGTCGAAGGTGCCGCGGAGGAAATCGGCCGTATGTTTGTCGGCCCGGTCATGGCCAAGAGCGCAACCGGCGCCAATGAGTTTTTCTTCTCCAGCTCACTACAGGCGACCGGCTTCTCGGTCATTGTTGTGCCGCTTTTACTGGGCGGTCTGATTATCTTCAATTCGTTGCTGGGGTCGATCGTGGAGCGCGAAAAGGAAATCTTTACCTACAGCGCACTGGGACTCTCGCCTCCGTCGGTGGGTGCCTTGTTCTTCGCGGAATCCGGTGCTTACGCGATTATGGGCGGTATGGGCGGCTATCTCGTGAGCCAGTTGGTTTCCAAGGGCGTTGCGTTCGGCGGCGAAATGGGATGGTTCATCCCACCCGAGATGAACTTCTCTTCCCTGTCTTCCGTGATGACCAGTTTTGTGGTCATGGCCATGGTGATGGTCTCGACCATCTACCCGGCTATCAAGGCCGGGCGTTCGGCGAACCCCGGCGTGGCACGCAAATGGAAAATGCCGGCGCCGGTTGATGACGGTATCGATTTTGTGTTCCCGTTCACGGTCTCGGCCGAGGACATGGGCGGCATTCTGGCTTTTATCCAGGAGCATTTCGAGAATCACGGCGACGCGGCGATCGGGAATTTCGCAACCAGCGGAGTCGCGATGTTCAATCAGGCGGATGCGCAGGGAATGGGCTTGCGCGCCCATATTTCCCTGGCACCGTTTGATCTGGGGGTCATGCAGGCCTTCTCGATGTATTCACGCCCGTCCGAGATCGAGGGGATCGATGAGGTGGTGGTCAAGCTGAAGCGGCTGAGCGGTACCCAGGGTGCCTGGCTGCGTGGCAATCGCGTGTTTATTGACGATTTGCGCGAGCAGTTCCTGTTGTGGCGGTCTCTGCCAATCAGTACCGTCATGCATTACAGGAAACAGAGCGAGGGAATTCATAGCAAGGTGAACGAGTCATGATAAATTTTGATAAGAAAGACAAGGAACTTGAGGAATTCCGGGCCATTATGGATGTGCCCTCGACCTTTACCGACGGGTTTAATCTGTCCTCTTTGCTGGGTGCTGTATTTCTAGCCTTCGTTATGATCCCCGGGGCCATGTACATGGAATTGGTGGCCGGGATGGGCATCGGTGGCGCGGCCCAGTGGGTGACGGTGATCCTGTTTGTCGAGATTGCAAAACGGGCGAATGCCTCGCTGAACCGGGCTAATCTGTTCATTCTTTTCTATATTTGTGGGGCGGTCATGTCCCAGGGGGTTCATGGAACCCCGCTGTTCAGGCAGTTTCTGGTGCAGAGCGATGCCGCGACGTCGTTCGGTATCAACGCCTCCATTCCGCACTGGGTTGCCCCTTCGTCTCCGGCTGTTCTGGATAATCGGACGTTCTTCCAATGGGAGTGGATGCCTGCGATCGCGATGATGGCATTTGGCATGCTGTTTGGACAGTTGAACACGACGATTGTGGGTTATGGCCTCTTTCACCAGACGAGCGACATTGAAAAGCTACCTTTCCCCATGGCTCCGATGGGTGCCCAGGGTATCGTGGCACTGGCCGACCAGGTCGAGGGAGGCGATGTGGTCGAGTCTACATCGATCCGGCGCTGGCGTCTGTTCTGTATCGGCGGGGCCATGGGGATGGGCTTCAGTTTCATCTATCTGGCCTTGCCGACGATCACCGGGGCGGTTTTCGGCACACCGCTCGAGATCCTGCCGATTCCGTTTGTCGACTTCTCCACCTATACGAAGGATATCCTGCCGGCTGTGGCGACGGGTCTCTCCTTGAATATGGCGCAGTTGATTACCGGTATGGTCATGCCGTTTTTTTCTGTGCTTGGCGGCATTATCGGGCTGATCGTGACGTTCATTGCCAATCCCTTGCTTTACCGTTTCGGGGTTCTCACCACGTACGAAAAGGGTGATTCCACGCTGGAGATCATGTTCAACAACAACATCGATTTCTACTTCAGTTTTGGTATCGGCATTTCGCTGGCGATTGCGTTTATCGGTGTCTGGGGGGTGATTCGCAGCGTCTTGAAGGCGGATAAGACGAAGCGCAGGGAGTCGACCTTTCCCGAGGGGCGTGGTGATATCAGACCGCGTTGGGTACTGTTGACCTATTTCGTGAGCACGATGATGTTTGTCCTGTTGGGCGGCTATCTGGTGGACTGGCACAAGGGCGTTGTGATCGTGATGATCTTCTTTGGCTTTCTCTATACCCCGTTGATCTCCTATGTGTCCGCCAAACTGGAAGGATTGGCTGGACAAGTGATCGAAATTCCATTCATCCGCGAATTGTCCTTTATCCTTTCCGGTTATCATGGGGTGGCAATCTGGTTTATTCCTGTGCCGAAGGGCAATTACGGTTCACAGACCATGTTCTACCGTAAGGCGGAACTGCTGGGCTGCAAATTCACGTCGATCTGGAAAGCCAACATTGTGCTGTTTCCCATCATTATCCTGTCCTCGATTGTGTTTGCCAGCTTCATCTGGCGTCTGGCGCCGATTCCCAGTGCCCAGTTCCCGTATGCCCAGAAAATGTGGGAGTTTGAAGCCAAGAACGCCTGCCTACTGTATTCCTCGACGCTCGGCGAGTTCTCGCAGTTTGAAAAAGCCTTGAGCGGGGCCAAGGTGGCGATCGGCTTCGGGGCGGCGATGGTCACAGCCACGTTGCTCTCGGCCTTGAATGTCCCCATCATGCTTTTCTACGGGGTGATTCGCGGCCTGGGACAGTCGCTGCCGCATTCGATAATCCTGTCGTTTATCGGGGCTTGCATCGGCCGTTACCATTTCCAGAAACGATTCGGCAAGGACTGGCGGAAGATGATACCGGTGATCAGTGCCGGCTACATGGTTGGTTCCGGTCTCGTGGCGATGCTCGCGATTGGCATCGTGTTTATGAGCAAGGCGGCGTATACGCTACCGTATTAGGATTGCCGATTGAGGAAAGACCAATGAGTAAAGACGTATTAGTTGCGGTGCGGGGAATTGACCGGGTCTACCGGACCAAGGGAGAGACGGTATTCGCGCTTGCCGGTGTGGATCTGGATGTGTACCGTGGTGAGTACCTTTCGATTATGGGTCCTTCCGGGTCCGGAAAATCCACGCTGTGCAATATGGTAGGGGCACTGGACACCCCGACGCGTGGCGAAGTTCGTGTCAGCGATGTCTCGATCGCGTCGCTGAGCTCCTTGCAGCGCTCCTATTTCCGTTGCCAGCATATCGGTTACGTGTTCCAGAGCTACAATCTGATTCCGTTTCTGACAGCCCGCGAGAACGTGGCGTTGCCGCCGATCTTTCTGGGTATGGAGGAGGAGCAAGCCAACGCGCGAGCTGATGAGGTGTTGACGTATGTGGGGCTGGGGGATCGCCTGACGCATCGTCCCGACGAACTCTCGGGCGGTCAGCAGCAGCGGGTGGCGATTGCCAGGGCACTGGCCAACGAACCGGCCATCCTGCTGGCCGATGAACCGACCGGCAACCTCGATCTGCATACGGGCGAGGAGATCATCAAACTTTTTAAAAAACTCTCGCAGGACACAGGTGTCACGGTGATTTGTGCCACGCATGATCACAAGATGCTGGCCGCCTCCGATCGTATCGTCTGGATTGCCGATGGTAAGATCGACCGGATCGAGAATGTTGCCGATATGAAGATCCAGGTCGGTGGAATCGGCAACAAGCGGTAAAGGTTCCAGGTTGTTTATGCGTCTTGCATGGTATGATTTCTCGTTTGAATTGCCGGACCACTGGGAGCCCAGTCTGTATTCGATTGCCGCCCCTACCGGCCGATTTGAATTTGTAGACCGGCAAGGGAGTTTGGGGCGCTTGTCATGGGAACGCAGTCCCCGGATCCCGGATGAAAACCGGATTCTGACGGAGTACCACCGCCGCTACCTCCAGCAGAAGGATGCCGATCAGGTGGCGGGGTTTGCCGGCATCCAGACCCGACAGATCGGCCGCTTCTCCGTCGGGTTCCGTCACGAAGGCGAGCCGTGTCAGGCGTTGCTGCATCTGCCCGACGGCGGAAAAACGCTATTGTGGGTTTTCCCGGACTATTCGCCCTCGCGCATGAATGCGGTTTGGACGCCCATTCTGGAATCGTTCAAACCCAACCGTGGCGCCACGCGGCATTGGTCGGCGTTCGGGATTTCTTGCTGGCTGCCGGATGGATTCGAGATGGAGCAGGCGATCTGCCGTCCTGCCGATGTCTGGTTCGAGTTTCAACACAAGAATATGCACCGTGTGGACTTGCATCGCTGGGGGTTACCACGCGAGTTGCTAAGTGGCAGGGACATGGAACAATTCGTACGTAGCGTCGTCGCGAGTCAGGAAGGGCGCGTGTTGACGGCCA
>CAZOXS010000489.1:0-5640 GCA_964583785.1 uncultured Victivallales bacterium | reverse complement strand
CGCTGCCCACCGCTCCCGCCACTATCGCCAGCACGGCACCCGCCAGCACAACACGCATTCCCGCCTGTATCCCTTCGCTCACGGTTTCCCCTTTACCTGTAGTCCCGCCGTCTCCTGCTTGAACCGATCCAGTTCCAGCACCCGCGTCCCGGCCGCCAGACGATAGCTCCGGATGCCCTCGCGCAGGGCCGCAATCCGCTCGTCGAGCGAGGGATGGTGCCTGAACGCATCCGGTCCCACCTCCTGATCCCGGACCCGTTCCAGATAGCTGACCATGGCATTCGGATCATACCCGGCCGCCGCCGCATAGGCGGCACCAAAAAGATCCGCCTCCAGTTCGTCCTCACGCGCGCGCTTCCCGATAATTTTCAGATAGGAGGTGTTCGCCAGTCGCGTCAAATCCGCCTCGATCCCGCTGCGTGTCGTATCGCCCGTCAAGGCGTTAAGTTCGGCAAACGGGTCGTCATCAGCACCGCTGACGGCATCAAGCTCGGCAAAGGCACTATCGCGCTTGCGGTGCGTGCCGCGCTTCTGGAACTCGCGCAAGCCATGATAAAGAGTGACATGCGCGATTTCGTGCCCGATCTGGCAGGCGAGCTCGGCCTCGTTGCGAACCATGCCGAGCAGGCCACGGGTCAACACCACATTCCCGCCAGGCAACCCGAAACCGTTGATTCCCGGATCGTCGGTCAGCGCCACCCGGAATGGCAAGTCATAGCGGGGGGTACGCATGCCGACCACGGCAGCCACGGCATTGACGTAGGCGATCGCCTCCGGCGATTCCACGAACCCAGGCGATACCAGAGTCGCCGTCAAGGCCCTACCCAGCAGATGTTCGGCATCCGCCCGGATGATCACATTGTTGGCGAACGCCGGCTTCGGCAGTCCGGCCAGGATGCGCGGATCCGGCGACGGCAGTCCCTGCAGGATGCGCGATACCAGAGCGGGGGGAATCCGCAATTGTTCAAGCGTGTCCACGCGTGCGAAATCCGCCTTGTGCGTCTCCGCGTAATTCGCCTCGAACGCGCCCTTGGTGGCCGCTGCAATGTCCACCGACGAGATCACCACCGCCTTCTCGGAATCGAGCAGCCCGGCATAGTCGACACCGGCACTGAGCGCCTCGAACGCAAGTTGCGCGACCCACCCGGCTTGACTGGCCACCGACCCTTGTACCCAGGAGCCACGGGTTTCCTTGACCGTCACCTGTATTCCTGGCTCCAAAGGCATGACAACCGGAAAAAAACTCGCCGGCCCCTCGCGCATGGTGGACGAACGCCGGATCGTGCGCTCCGCACTCAAAGCCACCGCAGCCACGCCAAGCGCCGCCATCAAAACCATATAGCCACGCACCCGTCTCATGCAGCACCTCCAACTCGGGAATTCAATTAAATGCCATGCCCAATCCCAATCGTAAAACATACGCCCCCAATCGCGCTTACACAATCCCAAAAAAACGACGCGAAAACGATTCCAGCCGCACGCAAAAAAAATGTGTTTTGGTGTTGACATTGATCGACAAAACCAGGAACATCAATCCAGTTTTGGTAAGTCAAAGGTGGTTGCAGGCACGCACCACCGGGTTTCTAACAAAGAAAAGGAGCACGAATGAGAGCAACGATGATGACGGTAACGGTCATGATGATGGCGGCAACCACGCTCATGGCGGCAACACCTGAGAAACGGATACCTACACTGAAGGTTGGCAAATGCGCCATCACCCTTCTCGATAGCAATGGCATCAAGCCGCTGAGCGGAGCAGGCCTGCTATTGACGAATGCTGAAGATGGCAAAGTCGCCGTTTCCGCAGTTGCCAACAAGTCAGGGCTGTGCGAGATCACTGTGGCCGAGGGCCGCTACCTTCTCAGCATCAATGAGAAGCCGGTCACGCTGCTGAACGCGTCCAAGGAAGGCGAGATGGCTTGGGCACGGATCGTCCTGGGCGATTCACCGATGCTGGTAGGCGGACAAGAGGGAGCAACCGAGGCGACCTTCACGTTCATGGGGCTGAGCGGCCAAGCTGCCGTGACCGCCGCCGTCGCCGCTGGGGTTATTACGGTCGGGGCAGGGGGGGCTATTATTTACAATGAAGTCGATGATGCTCAGCCGTCGCCGGCAAGCAACTGATACTCATAATAACGTATAACGATGATGATTCTTGACGGCATGCAGGTTTCACTTCCGAAGCTGCATGCCGTTTTTTTTTGCAGGTGAACATATGAAAACAGCGTATCTTGCCCCTGTCCTGATTCTCGTCTTGCTCGGTGCCGGCTGTGCCACGCACGGGCGCCGTGCTGGCACCGTGTTACCGACCCAGACAGGCAATATGCCTGCGGCCGCTTTCAGCGACGAGGTCAGTCGGGACATCGTGCGACAGACCCAGTCGCTTCTGCGCCTACGCGACACCGATTACCGCATCGGTCCGGACGATGTGCTCGAGATCAGTATTTTCGAATGGGAACTGAGCGAGCAGACCAAGACGCTGGAGTTCCGTGTCTCGCAGACCGGCGTGATCTCCCTGCCATCGATCGGCGTGGTGCAGGTCGGCGACAAGAGCGTGCAGGATATCCAAGCCGTGATTGAAAGGCAGCTTGCCGAGAAAGGCGTGCTCCAGAACCCGCGCGTCAGTGTCGCGGTCAAGGAGTTCCGCAGCCGCCGGATTGCCGTCATCGGAGAAGTCAACCAGCCGGGTGTATACGCCATCCAGCAGAATGTCACGACCCTGATGGACATGCTCACGCTGGCCGGCGGTCCAACACGCAGTGCAGGCCAGATCGCCTACATCCTGCGCAAGGAAAAGGGCCGCTTTGATCCGGTCCGGATTACCGTCAGCCTCAAGCAGCTTTTCGAGGAAGGGAATTTCGACCTCAACGCCGTGCTACAGGGCGATGATATTGTCTTTATACCGAATGCGCCATTGATGTACGTCTACGGCAGCGTGCGCTCCCCCGGCGGCTACACGCTCAACCGCTCGATCCGGGCACTTGAAGCGGTGGCACTGGCGGGAGGGTTGCAATCCAATGCGGACAAACGCCACTGTTTCCTGGTTCGACGCGATGGACCAATGGGCATCGAGCAGGTCATCTCGCTCAACCTGCTTGCCATTGAACGCGGCAAGCAGCAGGACGTGTTCCTACAGGAGGGCGATGTCCTACATGTTCCTGACTCCCCGTCGCGTATGGCCCTGGCTGAAGCCTGGAGCGTATTCCGCGGCATCTTCACCTTCACCTACCGGCTTGACAGCAATTGAGCATGACGACGGGAATCAAGGCATCATCCACCAAAACAAGATAACGATTATGAACATGCCCCAACAACCAATGTTCCCTGAACAGGATTTCTACGAATCGACGGCCGCACCTGAAATCCACTTGATGGACTACGTGCGGATTATCCTGCAACGCCTGCCGCTGGCAATTATCATCTTCGTTTCTATCGTGACCCTCGGGGCAGCCTATTCCTGGACACGTCATCCTCGCTACATGGCGACAGCCCGCCTGATGGTAGAGCCCGGACAGGTTAACCTGACGGATATAAAGGGGGCCATTGATCCGGTCAGTGCCGTTGTCGGCAAACGGGAATTCATTCAGACCCAGGTCGAGCTGCTCAAGTCACGCCCGGTTATCGAGAGCGTCATTCAGCGGATGAACCTGTTGGCCCACGATGATTTCAAGGACAGCAAGGATCCCATCGCCACGTTCCAGCGCCTGATCGATGCCGCACCAGAGCGCAACACGCATCTGATCAACGTCTCGATCGGGCGCGAGGACAAGGTCGAGGCACAGCGCATGGTCAACACGCTGATCTCCGCCTTTATCGACAATGTCCGCAGCCGCCGTCTCGGCGTTTCCGCCGAGGGGCTTGAGCAACTGCGTGCGAAGGAAAAGGATTTGCGCGAGAAACTGGATGCGGCCAATGATGCACTCCAGAACTTCATGATCGAGAGCAATATGGTCTCGTTCGAAAGAACGCAGAACGTGGTCATGACCCGCCTGCTGGACCTGAGTCGCGAGCTAAACGCGCTCCAGCCCCGCCGGATGCAGTTGCAGTCACGGGTGGAATCCGCCAGGACTGCCCTTGAAGCCGGGGAACGCATCACCTCGCTGCCTGACGTTATTGACGCGCCGATCATCCGCAGTTTGAAACTGGATCTTTCCAAGCTGGCCAACGAGTACAGCCAGATGGTCGAGCGCCTCGGCGAGAACCATCCGACACTTCAAGCCAAGATCACCCAAATCCAGGCCTTGGAAACAAAAATGGCTATCGAGGCCGATGCGATCCTCCAGTCAATCAACATGCAGTACGAGCAGGTAGTCGCCGAGGAAACCTTGCTACAGGAAGCCATCAAGCAGCAGGAACAGGAAGTCTACCGTTTCAACCGCCTCGCCGCCGACTACGAAAAGCTAAGTCGGATCAGGACCGCGATCGAAGGCCCTTATAATACGATTTCACGACGGATCGAGGAGATTGACATCAACCGCATCGGCGGCCAGGGGGAAAATATTTTCATCGTGGCCAAGGCATCGATCCCGGTTATCCCGTCATGGCCATCTAAGCGGAAGAACATGCTGATCGCCATTCTATTCGGCGGGGCATTATCAATCGGGTTTTGCTTCTTCCTGGATTACATGGATACCACGATCAAGGGCGACGCCGATGTAAGGCGCCTGCTTCAGAGCAAGATCCTGGCGGGGATTCCGAATACCAACATCAAGGGTGAAATCAAGGAACACGCCGACTTGATCACGCACGAGAATCCCCGCAGCCATACAGCCGAGGCATTCCGGACGCTGCGCACGGCACTGGCCTTCAGCATTCCCGGGGAACGCGTCGCGAGCGTCGTGGTCTCCAGCACGCTGCCGAGCGAAGGCAAATCGTTCTCCGCTACCAATATCGCCATCACGCATGCGCAAACCGGCAAACGAACCCTGCTGGTGGATGCCGACATGCGCAAACCCCGTCTGCATGCCGTCTTTAACCGTGCGGGCAAGCAGGGGTTGAGTACGCTGCTACAGGACGACACCCTCGATTTTAAGACGGTCATCGCCTCAACGGCGATTCCCCACTTGGATTTCATGTCCTGTGGTCCGATTCCGCAAAACCCGGCTGAACTGCTCGAGAACAGCCGTTTTGCACGGCTGCTCACCTCACTGCGCGAGCACTACGATTTCATTGTTTTTGATTCGCCGCCAGGGTTCGCGCTCGTCGATTCACTCGTGATCGCCAAACACACGGACGGGCTGATCCTGATCGTCAAAAGTTTCCAGACCCCCAAGGCTGCCGCCGAACAATACGCCACCCGGCTGCACGAGGCGCGGGTGCGCCTGCTTGGCGTCGTCCTCAACACGATGGATGCACCTCACACCGGCTATTATTACGGAGGCTACTACCAAGCCAGAGGGGCGCGCTACCACAAATACTACCGCGAGGAAGGTCACTCGGAAACCTGACCGGGAACCACGCGCGGGCAACAACACTAGGCGGCATATTCTGGCGTGTCAGTCATGCCAATATCACAGCCGCCGGATAGACAAGGGAAATATGAACGGATTTGAACAATTCAATCTCACACCTGAACTGCAGCAGTCGATTGCCGCACTTGGATTCGAGAACCCGACACCGGTGCAGAAGGCGGTGATCCCG
>CAZOXS010000488.1:0-9846 GCA_964583785.1 uncultured Victivallales bacterium | reverse complement strand
GCATCTGGACGTGATCGACGGCGATCGCTCACGGGCCAACCGCAGACGCATCAGAAAACCCCGCGCTGAACGCCGGGAAGGGAGGTGTGTGCCCGAAAATCACGATTTTATTCCATCAGACGGCGCCAAAACCGTCACTCCTGCGGCATCCGCCATTTTCCCTTGCAGAACCCCTCGTGGTTCCCGCTTGAAGCCGGGTACCACGAGGAGTTCTGCAAGTGTCTCATTTGTATTATTATATGCTACATAATCATCATTGTTTTCAAGCGTGTAGATAAGGCAAATGGAGGATGGATGTCATCGTGCGCGACATAACTGGCCAGCCGATTCGGAGTCTGCATACGGACATTAGCACAGTGACGGGGGAACGCCTGATTGTCTTTACACTTCAGGCGCCGTTTGCCCTGGATCCTTCCGGCGTAGCACCTGCTTGATGGCCTCGCCGAGTTCGCGGCGGCTGATCGGCTTCTGTAGGAACGCCTGGATTTGCATCTCGCCCGAGTTGTTGGCGTTCAAATGCTCGCTGTAGCCTGAGCAGACGATGACCGCAAGCTCTGGACGGATCGCGCGTACGGCGGCGGCCAGCTCCGTGCCGGTCATGGTCGGCATGACTTGATCGGTGATCAGCAGATCGAATGCCTGTGGTTCCCGCGTAGACCGGTCCAGCGCCATGAGCCCGTCGGTGCATACTTCCACCTGGTAGCCTAATGATTCGAGCATCGGCGGTGCCATCTTGGCGATGTTATGTTCATCGTCCACGAATAGGATGCGCTCTCCCCTAGATGGTGGTGCCTGCCAGGCGCTCACTTCCCCGATTGGCGGGGCATCGACCAGCGGCAAGGCCACATGGAATGTGGTTCCTTCTCCGATTTTTGTCTCGAGGGCGATGTCGCCGCCCAATGCGTCCACGATTCCCTTAACTACGGCCAGCCCCATACCCGTGCCTTCACCGGACGGCTTCGTCGAGAAAAACGGATCAAAGACCCGCTCGCGGACCTCGTCAGGAATGCCGCTGCCGGTATCCCGGACCGAGATACGCAGATAAGTGCCTCGCTTGAGCTTCGGGAATTCCTGGCGATGTCGCCAGCCCATGTTGAACTGGGAAAGCTGGATGTCGAGCTGCCCGCCGATCTCACGCATCGCGTAGGCGGAATTGGTCGATAAGTTGGTCAGGACCTGGTGGATATGCGTCGGGTTTGCCAGTACCAGGTCGGCATCGGTGCGGATCGCATAATTGACCTTGATATCCTTCGGCAAAGCGGCGGCTTGCTGTTTGGCTACCTCCTTGATGATCGGTGCCAGATGGATTTGCGTGGTCGCCTCGTCGGTCTGGCGACTGAAGACCAGGATTTGTTGCACCAGTTCCTTGGCGCGAAGGGTGGATGTGCGGATCTCGCGGATGAACTCGTAGAGCCGGCTGCTCTTGTCGCAAACTTCAAGGCCGATCTCAGCATATCCCAGGATCGGGGTGAGAATGTTGTTGAAGTCATGGGCGATACCACCGGTCATGGTGCCGAGCGCTTCCATTTTCTGAGCTTGGCGCAACTGGGCCTCCCGCAGTTGCAGTGCGGCCTCGGTCTCGCGTTGCTCTGTCAGGTCAAGCACTTGAACGAGGTGACCGACGGGGTGATGTTCATTATCAAAGCCCAGGTTCTGGACGAAGAATTCCAGGATCGCCTTGCCGCGGCGGTTGCTGACGAACTGCTGGCTGGCAATCATCATCTCGAAGTCAAAGACGGCCTCGCAAGTGGCATTCTCGCCCTGCCTGATGCGGTCATGGACCGCTTGCGGGATAAACGGGCTCTCGAAGAGATTGAATTTGGCGAACTCGTCCTTGTGCGGGCTTCCGAAAATGCGAAGGCAGGCGGGATTGACGCTGACCAGATGCCGCTGGGCATCGTATTGTGCCGCGCCGACCAGCGTGGAATGAAAGAACTCCTTGTAGCGCTGGCGGCTCTGCTGCAGGGCAAGCTGTGTGCTAAGTCGTTGTGAAATATCGTGCAGGATGTAAACCAGGCTGGCAGGCTCGGTCGCCTGTGCGGGGGCGACGATGGAAATCTCGACCGGGATACGCCGGCCGGAGCGGGTGATGATGTTGCTTTCGTACAGGCATTGGCCATCATTGATGGCATTCCTGATCATACGCTGCATGGTGCAGCGCGCAAAGGCACTGTCCCTCGGCAATTGCTCCGAGTTGTTGAGACTTAGCAAATCAACATCGGTTTGCGGGCGCTGCATCTCGGGCTCGCGTATCAATTCGATGTCCATGGGTGTCAGGGCCATCAGGGAAGCCTCGTCGTATTCGAGCATCTGGCAAGCCGTGGCGTTGACCTTGCTGAATGTCGAGGGGGTGTAGTCCGCATCAATCGCGAAGACCAGAATGCCGTCCCTTGTCGCGTTGAGAATACCGCGCAGCAAGCGCTGCTGCTTGTCTCCGTCCTCGATAACGGTCTGCGCCTCCTGAAGTCGGCGACGCATTTGGCTTGTCTCGGCGTCAAAACGCCCTTTTTCGGCCTTCCTGGTCTTTCGAGAACCCCATAGCGCGACCAAAGTCGAGACCACGGCGGCTAGCATCAGAATCCCGATAACGCACTGGTAAATGAACGACATCATTTGCTTACTTCTTGAATTTGTGGATTACGTGTTGGAACGATGATGGATTTTTCTGGCACGGGTGTCACGTTCACGCTGCCCGCGTGCACCCACTGGCGTGTCCGTTCGATGCCTTGCTCAGTGGTCTGCAGTGGCAGTCGCAGCAGTGTCCGGCTGTTCCAGATCCGGGCCTGCACGCGGTAGCGCCCCGGGGGAAGTTCCGAGGGCGGGGTGATCGATTCGGGCACACCTGGAGCATTACCCATCCGGCTGCGTGACACCTGGAGCCGGAAGGACATGGCCGCGCGCCCCCGCTCGTCAATCAGGCGCACGTCGATGCGCTGCTCCTCCCAGCGTGTCGCCCCGTGGAGGCTGAGCACCGCCATGGCGGGGAACGGTATGCCGGGGTGGATGCGATCGGGCAGGTGAAGGCCATCCAGGCCGATAGCCCCGCAGTGCCCGTAGCGTCCTCCAGCGGGCAGGACGTGTTCGGGGGCCAGGGGGGCTGCAGGAGGGGGGGGCGCCGCCCAGGCGGGTGGTTCGCTGCCTGCGGCAAGTGCCGCGAGATCATCGTAAATCGCCGTTGCATCTGGAATCAGCGTCCAGCGGGCGATTCGGCATGCGCCGTTTTCCAGCAGCACGCGGATGTCCACTTCGTAGGGTGCGAAGCGTTTGGCGAAGGTCCATTCAAGGCGTTGCAACCCGTCAGTCAATTTAAAGGTGCGTGCCGCCGAGTCCTCACGCGTAAGGCGTCCGTCTCGGTCGCGCAGTTCGATGGCGATGGCCGTATCGGCCTGCATGGCCTCCACATCGATTGTCAGACGGTATCGCCCTGCGGGCAGGGGTGCAATGTCTTCGAGCGTCTTTCGCGGCGATCGAGGGGTCAGGAGCGTCTGCCAGGCACCATCCGCGCCTTTCACGGTATGCGGACGGTTCCTGAAGTTGGATGGGTGACGTCCCTCAAGGCTGAAGGCCTTGATCGTACTGGCGGTTGGCTGTCCTCGCCGGAATGATTTTACGGGACTCGTCTCGTGATAGATCTGATCCATCTGTGCAACACCATACATGATGTCGTCGCGCCGCCAGAAGAAGTTCGCGCGCTCGATGGACCATGCAAAGTCCGCCAGGGCGGCGGCGAGCAAAACCAGGGCGGTGAGGCGCAGTAAGCGGCCGCGCCGCTGCATGAGGCAACGAAGGCCGCCGATGGCCGCTATGCAAAGGGCCGGCAGGATGAACGAGAAGTGCATGGGTTGGAAGTTAAGTTTGCCTGCAAGGGAGACGAGGAATGCGAACGGAGGGAACAGGTACGACCCCAGCCGCAGCCAGGCCGCCCGGCTTTCGGGCGTATCCGGTTGACGGTTGCGGAGCGAGGGGAGTCGTTCCACCAGCCCGCAGGCCAGTGCCGCCAGCGCCAGTGCCACGAGGAACCAGCCGATGTGTCCGATCAGGGGGAGGGTGTTGACACGCAGGCTCAGGACGGCCTGTTGCCAGGCGGTCATGGCCAGGATCTCGTCCGGAACGCTATAGTGCTTGATGTAATCGAAGCTGCCCAGCGTATCCGCGAGGGTTCGTTTGAACGACCAGATCCACTGCGGAGCCGCGATGAGCACGGCGGCCACGAACCCGCCCAGCGAGACGATGCCCTCGGTAATGAAGTGCTGGAAGCCGCCGCGTTGCGCGACCACTCGCATGGTCAGGTAGACGATCGGGATGATGGCCACCAGTACGCCGTTGTATTTGCTGGCGAAACACCATCCGACGGCGGCACCCGCCGCCAGCAGCCAGCGCAGGCGCGGGCGTGCGGCATGCTGCGCCAGTAGCCAGACGGTGGCGACCGCGAACATGTCCGTGCCGACCTCGCCCGTGGAAAACCGGGTCACGGCGGCGGCAATGGGCGACAGGGCCAACAGCAGTCCGGCTATGTGCGACGCCCGTCGCGAGAACCCAAGTTTGTTCGCCGCCAGCATGGTAAAAAGGACTGCAAGCATACCGTGAACGACTCGACGTGTCCGCGACCAAGCATACAATTGGGTGCGCGACGTGTGGCAGGGCTGCGGCCGATCCGGCTGGAGATGGTTGTGCAATGCCCGTTGCAGGGGGCGTGCAACCCTTAGCGTCCATTCATCGAGATGGCTGAGAAAAAGCGGATAGCCGTCGTATGCGCGGCTGTTGATGTACCAGATGTACTCACCGTCCAGGTAGCGCGAAAGTGCCGCGACTTGCTTTGCCTTGTCGGGGTGGTAGTTATAGCGTACATCCAATCCGCGGTACACGCCGCCGGTGCGTAGGAAGGTGGCCAGCACGAGAATGGAGAAAAACGCCAGTTTATTCTTCATGTAGTAGCATCCCCCATCCCCGCCATTCGAAAGGCAGCCATGCGTGGTTGTCATCTGAAGGCGGCAGGCACAGGATGACGAGCGATCCGAAGGGCTGCGCATCGGCAGCGATGCCTGCGGTCCCGAGCTGCGAGACGATCCCGGCGGCCTCGGCGGTGGACACGACGATGGCGCTCGCGCCTTCCATCCGCATCTGTAAGTCCATCATGGCGCGTTCACGCTCCAGGAAGTACAGGGTTTCGGGAATTTCGATGCGCCCATCGCGCAGCAGGCGGTTGGCTAGCCAGCGGTCGGCGTACACCTGCGAGATGCCGCCTTGCACCAGCGTCTGCGCGAGTCGTTCGGCATCATCCGGCGAGACGGGTGGCGCAGGGGTCAGCAGTTGCACTTCCTGTAGCAGCCAGTGCCAGTGCCCCGTGTTGCCCCGCAGGGTGATTCGCAGGCGCTCGAAGCGTCCCGGCGTGAACCGGGCTTCGAGCCGGTAGCCCGGACCGGGCCCGTATACGCGGTTGCCGGACCAGTGATAGGGGGTAACGCGAGACGCCGCGACCAGGGGGACCCAGCTATCCGAGTCTGCCGCCAGCCCCTCAACCCGCCAGCGCGACGGCGTCCATGCGCATTGGAAGATCAGGCGTATGCCCGAGAGGGTGCTTTGCGTATCCACCTCGAGCTGTAGGCTGTGCATGTCCTGACCTTCGGGCGCGGCCCAACCCGTGGCGGCATCGAAGTCGGTCAGCCGCGCCGTCACATCCTGCCCGGGCTCCACGTGGATAGTGCGAATGGCCCCCGTGAGCTGGGCGGCCGGCGGCGGCGGTTGCAGGGCAACGTGCAGTTGAAGCGGGCCGAACTGATGCGGGGTGGCGCTGCCGCTGGTCTGAGCCAGAAAGTCCGTGAACTGTTCGTAATTGTTCACGATGGCCACGCGCTCGGCCCGCTCGGCCCGCTGTGCATGCGGTAGGTAACCGCCTGCCCGGAAGGGCGTGAAGATGACCTGCTCGCGCAGGTGGAAGCTCATCCAACGCTCGAAAGGCGTGGCGTAGGCCTCCGTCAGGCTGTAGTCTTGCATGACTTCGTGCAGCGCGTCGACATGCGTGGCCAGCTCCGCCTCCCGGCGACTGGTGTCCACCGCCCGGGGGAGATGTAGAAGGTGCGTAAAAACCAGTGCGGCAAGCGGGATCCATCCGAATATGCCAATTCGGCGCGATAGCGCCTTGGTCAGCAGACCAAGGAACACGGCCACTACGGGCACGAGTGGAAGATGGTAGCGGGCTGACCCGAAGGCGCTGTACGCCGAGATCGCGAAAAAGAAGGCCCCCGCAGGGAACATGAGCAGGCAGGCGGCCAGGTCGGGGTGTCGACCGGGCTCGACAAGGTTCGCCCGGCGAGAGAGGAGCGCGTAAAGGGCCGCGAGGATGGCGAGCACGATCACGCCACCGAGAAGAATGTTAAAGGGGCTTTGCAGCCCGTGGACACCGAGAATGCGGAACAGGCGGTTGCCGATGTAGGCGTAGAGCAGCTCGGGGGTACTGCCTGCTCCCACCATCTTGCCTTGCTCCTCCAGTGAGCGGAAACCGTTGAGCAGATTCCATATAATCCAGGGGGCGGATCCCAGCAGTCCGCCGGCAACGCCCCAGACCCAGTGCCATGTCCATGCCCGCCGCCCGCCAAGGAAGAGAACCAGCATTCCGCTCGCGACCACCGTATAGAGGATCAGTCCGCTTGACCACCAGCCGATGCCGGCCAGCAACCCCCAGCAGAAGACGGGCATTGTCGGGAACGGGGCACCACGGCGCAGGTCACGGACACCGCGCGCGCAGAGCCAGAGCAGCAGCACGGTCAGAAACATTTGTATCGCGTAGCAGCGGGGGGAGGCGAGATAGTGATAGTAGCCCCGCGGCCCGATGAGCAGGAAAAGCGCCGTTGCGGCGGCGGCGGTCCGTCCTGCCATGGCGTGAACCCAGCGGTATAAGGCGATGCTGATCCCCAAGCCCAGCAAGGCCGGCCCCATGCAGACCATGAAGCCCGACAAACCGAAAAGTCGGCAGAGCAGGGCGGACACCATCGGTTCCGGGCTCCCCATGAACGCCTGCCCATAGAAGAAAACGGGGAAATCGGTTCCCTCGACCATATGCTTGACCATCAGGGCGATGTTGGCGTGATCGAGATTCGTGCCAAACCGGTAGCACCAAGCGCCGTGGATCCGCACGAGTGCTGTGGCCGCGAAGAGCACCGCGATTGCCAGTGCCCCGGTATCCCGTGTCCAACCCAGCCATTTGCGCATGCGTACACCTTTCCAGAACAGAGGCCAGGGCACCCCGTCATTCGTGCGCAACACCATGCCGCGCAAGGACAATGTATGGCAAAATAGCAAAACCCGAACACCATGACAAGTGGCGTTTGATGGTTTAAGTCGCCCCGGACTACCAGGGGGGACCGTTAGTTTATCAATTCAGCCAAGCCACACAAATGCGTAAGGTTCTCGACAAGAATTGATTTTTGCGGACGGGCACGGTATGGTTCTGGCAATGAAACGCCAGAAGAGACAATGCTATTTGATTTCGAGGAGACATCAGAGTCTTTCCATACTGCTGCTGACTGGTCTGCTGCTGCCATTTTACGGCTGTGGCCGGGCAGGCTATCTGGATGACAAGGAGCGTGACAACCGGCTTCTGGTCAAGGCGTACGAGATGGTTGATCTGGGTGAGTACGATACCGCGGCCTCGCTGTTTCGCAAGGCCCTCGACACGCTCCCGACCATGGCACGGCCGCACCTCGATCTGGCACTGTTGCTGCATGACCGCCAAAAGGACTATCTGCGGGCGATATACCACTACAACCGTTATCTGGAGCTACGAACGGATACCGAAAAGGACGACATGATCCGGGCGCGAATGCAGCAGGCCGAGCGGGCCTTCGTGACTAGCCGGGTAACCGTGAATGGTGCCGATGGCCCGTCCGCGATGCAACTGCTGGAGGAGAACGGTAGCTTGCGGTCGCGCGTGGAATCGCTTGAAAAGACGGTTACCGACCAGGAAAAGGAACTCGTGAGCTTCCGTGAGGCCGAACGACGGCGATTGCGTGACCAGGTGATCACGGGCGGCTCAGCCGACGTTACGGAAACGCCCTCGCCGGTTGTGGTTGATACCCCACTGGTTGAGACGCAAGTCCTTGATCGGGCTGCCCTTGAACCCGTCTCTCTACCCGCGGTGGATTCTGTGGTGCCGCCCGCGTCTGTTGAGACGGTTGTCCGGCCCGTCGTGCCGCAATCGCCAGCGGACATCATGCGTGTCACTCCGCCTGCCCCAGCCGAGCCGGCCGGCTCAAATACGGTTGAGGAACTCACGATCGTGCGCAGCTACACCGTGCAACGCGGCGACACGCTCTCGCGTATCGCCTTCAAGGTCTACGGCGATGCCACCCGCTGGCGTGGCATCCAGAATGCCAATAGTGCGGTGCTTGGCGATTCGGTCAATGTGCGGATAGGGCAAGTACTGGTAATCCCCTGAGAGGAAGGAGACGAACATGGCCGGCAATTTCACGGATCTCGACCTTTCGAAGCATTTGGGCACCGCTGATACGGAGGTGGCAGGCAGTTCCGCTGAACGTTTGACGAAGCAGAAGGAGGCGATTGCCGACAAGGTGGCTGATGCGGCCGAGGAGATCGAACGGCTGCGGATGCGCCAGGATGAGCTTGAGTACGCCAAAAAGGCGCTACAGGAACTCAACCGCAAACAGAATGACTACGATCATGGCAAGAAGGAGATCCTGGCCAGCCTGAGCCGCAGCATCCTGCAGATGGAGAAGGACGAGGTGCGGGCGGCCCGCATGGTCGAGCTGCTGGCGACGACACGGAAGCAGTTCAAGGCGCTGCTGGCCGAGATCCATGGTATTCATGAGGAACGCTGGGGCGAAGCCGAGTTTGAAGAGGAGTTGGACCGTTCACTGGCGCTGATCGAGAATGCACGCATGGTCTACAACAAATCCGTCGCCAAGATTGATGCCGAGAGCTGGCAGCGTGGCGAGCGCGGGGCAGGAAGCCTGGTGCCGCTCGATGGCGGCAGGAGTCGCGGGTCATTGGCGGACAAGGGGTTTGGCTTCTGGTTAAAGGTTGGCGTTGCCTTGGCCTTGCCGATGGTTCTGGCGCTGGTTGCGCTGGCGGTGGCCTATCACTGGCTGATTCGATTCTAGCCTTTTTGTGGAGCGGGAGCATGCCGAAACGAATCAATGCCAAGGTGCCGCTGGTATCGCATGATTTGTCGCGCGGACGGCTGCTCAGCCATTTGGCCGGTTTCGATGTGCGTTCCGACTGTGATCAACAACGCGGGCGCTTTGCTAGTCATGACCGGGTGGCGATGTGCCTGTTACGCCGCGACATGGACTCCGTCATGCCAGTCCGCCGCGAAGTCCAGATCGCCCGCAATCGCCGCCGCCTGAAATGGGTCTTCGCCCTGGTCATCTTCTGGTGGCTAGGCGGCCGCTTCATGCTGTGAATGAGTGGCGAAGACTCCTTGCGCTCGTGCGAACCTCCGTCATGGGGGATGAGTAAAGCAGAGGCGAAACGGTAAAGCAAGCTTGCCGTCCTCGTCCTGCTCGTTGTCTTGAAAATAGGCTGTCATGTGCGATACTCGCCCCCATATACCGCAATCCGATAGACGATTGACTCTTTAAAATAGTTTCTGCGTTATCGCGCAGTATCGTTTCGACCGAAAACTAGCACTTTGAAGTTGAAGAAACGAACTGAGCGGGAACGCGCCTCCCTGTGGGCGCGGCGCCCTGCTCTGTGTTTCTTCAACGGGGTGTGCTAGCTCCTTAATCGCAAATTGTTTGAGTAAATGAGTCGATAATATAGCATGGCGTATCGCCAATTCCAAGCGTTGTAAGTGTTCAGTGTTCAGGGGTTCAGAGTTCAGGCAATATT
>CAZOXS010000487.1:0-15112 GCA_964583785.1 uncultured Victivallales bacterium | reverse complement strand
CCGTTGAGCCTTTTATAAGTCGCCTTTCGAATACCCCAGAGTGCTGCGGACACCATCAGGTTGGGACGGCAAGGCAACTGCTCGGCATCACCAGGATCGGCGTCGGTTTTTTTCGGGTGCCCTGCGATACCCTTGCCATAGTGCTCGACCCGGCAGACATCAACAACTTCGCCGGTGACCGGGGTGCTCATGACCTCCGTCACGCCATACATGCCGGCGTGCATGAGAGCTCCGTTGCCATAATATAATGTTGCCCCCCGAAGAACGTTGAGCTCGACTGGATCGAAGAATGAGGTCCATCTATCCTCCTGATTGCCCATGGGGAAGATGTCCGGATTCATAAAGAACAGTTGCTCGGACCTTGCCACGGAAGCAGCAAAGTTATTGGCATGGGCAAATCCGCTATTTATATTTGAACAATATAGCGACATAGCGACATCGTGCATATCTCCAAAGGCCATAATCTTCAACCGTAGGGCTTCGTGGTTCTCCAATTCGTTTCCGATCAGCACCACCTCGCCACACCGAGTCGCGAAGACTGGCGCCAGGCAATGCAACTGTGCCATGAGGAAGTCGTAGTTCTTGTATAGAACGATAATCAGACTGAATTCAGGATTCCTTACCTTCTTGAGATCAAGGATGCAATTATACTCCACGTGGTCAAGATAAGACCTCCACATACCATGCAGGGCGGGGTACAGCTTCATGGCATGCTGGATATTCGTGGCCGTATCGTAATCGAACGCAACAGAAACGCATTCCAGCACATGTGGAAGCAGCAAGATGGTCGGCAGGTTTATCCGGGGCGTCTTGGCACATACGCGAAACTGCTCGGTTCCTAGTTCTATCCGGTCCACAACTGGCGTTCCGAGGTTGCCCCATCGACCAATTCCGATGAACCCGCATTCGTGAGGCCCGTTGGCAGTCAATCGTATCAGATCGGGCCGTGTGTGACGCAGCAGAACAGCGTCCAGCAGCTCGAAGCAAGCGCCTCCGGACCAGACCCGCAATGGGCTTTTCACGTCCACGAATGAGCGTGTATTCCCCGAAAAAAAGACATACCCGTTTTCAGAAGTAAAGAGCGTTTCAATCTGATCGAGAGGAGACCGAGCGAGCCTCCTCAGCCCTGCCAGACCAGGACGAACACTTCCCAAAAGCCCCTCACGTCGCAAGGACGCAGCACATTCATCAAACATCCGCCTGTATCCACCGTGTCGGAGAACATTTCTGTGGAACCAAATTGGAAGTTTTGACCATATACGCACATTAGCAGGAAGGTCTGCGAGCCAGCGCGCAGCCAAGCTGCACAAACATAAGATCCGCACGGATACCCTTACAGTCACCCGCAACGGTAAGGTCAATATCCATGATGCACTATGCTCAATGTCATTTAGTCGCTGCTGCAATACTTGTGCACACGCAGCTAGGTACGCGATCTGTTTGTCGCGGTCCGCTATCTGTTTGTCACGGTCCGTTATCTGTTTGTCGCGGTCCGCTATCTGTTGTTCGTGTATCGCGACAAGGCTGCGTAGTTCATTTACTTGAGACAACTGCTCGGACAAAGTCGGCAAACTTTCCATTGGTAGTGGCCAGCTATGCCACTCCGCATGCGATTGGGGAAAGGCGAAACCACAAACTTCCTGCTGGATCTGGTGCTCGATCTGGCTATACCGCAGGAAGTCGTTTTCTGCAACGTCCAGTCCAGCCGCTCGCATGGCACCGATGATGAAATCCTTCCGCGTGAGCGCGCCCGCACGACCTGGCCGGCCAAAACGTGTAATGGATGCAATGGTACGCAGCAGGCCACGAAAAACTAAATATGCAGGCTCCACGCCACCCGTCATCTTCCACTCTATGTCGAACAACGCGTGACTGCCATCGGCACGCACGACAATGTTCTGAGGAGTCGCATCAAACATACCAGCGGCAAGTCTCTGCTCAGATGCCCCTCCCCCCCCGTGTGGAATCAACGCTCCATCAAAAGCGCACACTACCGCAAGGTAGTCACGCAACCAAGTCCCCACCTCTTCAACTAACCATCCATCACTCGTGACGAGGCGTATCAAGTCCATCGACAACAGACGACCTGTATGGTATACGGAGCAAGTAGGCGAGTCAAATTCAAGTTGGATTCCATTGGGTATTTCTATACGGTGACTGGAGTCGGGCCCTCCCAGAAGTGCATATTTGACGTCTATGCCACCGTCATTCCGCCTTAGAAACTCCGTGGCGCGGCAAAAGGATGCTCTCCGTCCAGAATTGTAATGCCATGACAATTGTCTTGCGGGAAGCAAGTCCCGTTGGCTTGCAGACGCAACAACCAGAAGTGAATTGGACAAATCCAACCCTAGAGCATTGTCGAACACCAGGGACCATGCCAATTCAGGAGAGAAACAGCAATATGGCGGCAATTGTGCATCTAATTGCGCTGACTGCCAAGCAAAGGCAGATGCATCAAAATCGGCACACCCCATACCCTCACGGGTGACTATCGATATAGGAAACTTGTAATCGGGGAATGCAGCCATGAGTTCCGACGTTTCAAAACCGGCGTCCCGCAACAACTTCTGAAGGACAACACGTCCATAGGTCCGCGGCTGATTGTCCCGGTAGCGCGACTCAATTCCATACATGGCTATCCCGACATGATCTTCCGGCGCCCCTGCAAAATACTTGAGCCCAAGCTGGTTTTCGATCGCCAGAATCAAGACGCCGTCCGGCTTAAGCAAACGCCTTGCTTGCCGTAGCATGCCTACATCGGGGCGATCACCAGGCATGAACTGATGCGAATACTCCAGCACCCCAATAAGCGTCACAACATCGAATTTGTGGCATGTCGACAGTTGATCAAATCGCTCGCAAACCACCGTGACATTATCAAGATCCCGTGTTCGTGAACGCGCAATGGAGGCACGCCGTTCAGCACCTTCAAGAGCCAGCACGTTGGCTCCGACCTCCCCGAGATAACGCGTAATGGCTCCACATCCAGCACCAATCTCAAGCACATCGGCATTTTTCAATATTGCCTCGAACGGACGCAATACATTTGCGCGGCTAGCACCAAGATGATAGCTTGAAGGCCAATCTGCGCAATGGCCCCGCAATTCCGAGGAAAGCACAGAAATGTCTTTCACTTCAGTCACGATTGCAGCCAAGCGTGTCTCGATTTCGTCACCATCGTTGTAGGCAATACCACCATACGAAGGTCTCGCCCAGATGGCTGTCTGCCCGTTAAACTTATACCCAGCCTGTTCTAATAAAAAATTCATACAACCATTTCCTTGACTTCCATACTGCCATCAAGATCAACGAGACCGAAAAAGCGGGGGTCAGGGCGCACATGGATATGTATGGAATCATACCGGCGGTCATGCGGAATGATATCTTCACCTTGCCTGGTAGCCACGCCCAAGGATATGAAATAGTCTCCCGGGGCGAGCCTGCAGTCAAAGGCACACTCAACAACAACGGATTTACCCTTCTTTCCCTGATTCCTAAACGTTGCAAAATCGATCGTTTCTGAGTTGATCCCATACACCGTCACGCCCTCCTTTGTTTTAATGGTTAGCCCAAACACCGGACTGCAACGCAACTCATGGAATCGAACAGAAACTTGCAGCGCGATTTTTGTGCCAGTGCATATAGATGCGGGATACGATTCTTCATCCGAACACAAGTAGAAGTCAAGTATTCCGACTGAACGATCACCCCATCGGTACTCGTGTTCATTATAGCCCGGTCGCGTGTGAAATACATCCTCTTCAAGATTAACTAGAAGAGATTTGGGTGGCGAGGAGGCGGACGCAATAGCGCGTGTCGAAGATGTTGCGACGTCATCTGTTCTCGCTTTACCGAAAAGCAGGTCGACATAAGTGTTAACCACCGTTTTCGGCTCCCCCGAGGTAATAACCTTACCATGGTCAATCAAGAGAGCACTTGTGCAATGTGTTACAATTTGTTCACTCACATGTGTTACAAGCAAGATACTGGTCCCGTTATCTTTTAATTGCTTAAGGCGCTCAAAACACTTCACCTGGAATTTGACATCACCAACAGCAAGAGCTTCGTCAACGATCAGGATGTCAGGCTCAACTTGTGCCTGAACCGCAAATGCCAGACGAACAATCATACCGCTTGAATAGCGCTTCACCGGCTGATCCAGAAATGCCCCAATATCGGCAAAGGATGCAATCGCATCAAACCGATCGTTGATTTCCTCATTAGAAAGGCCTAGAACAGCAGCGTTCATATAGACATTTTCCCGGCCCGTGAAATCAGGATTAAAACCGGTTCCCAGTTCCAAAAGTGCCGCAATTCGACCGTTGGTCATTATTTGGCCGCCAGTCGGGTTTAGCGTCCCGCAGATCAACTGCAGCAATGTCGATTTTCCGCTGCCGTTACGCCCGACAATGCCTACCGTCTCCCCGCGCCGCACTTCGAAAGACACATCATTCAGCGCCCAGAATTCCCGGTAATACTGACGACGGCCCCAGAAAAACATCTGCTTGAGCCGATCGCGGGGATTATCATAGACATGATAACACTTGGAAAGATTCTCGACCCGGATGGCGATATCAGAGGACATCGGCGAACCCCCTCCGTGTCTTCTGGAACCAGGCAAACCCCAGAAAAGTGACCACCAGCCCGAAGCCGAAGTAGATCGTCCATGAGCTCCAGACCGGCAGCTTTCCCCAAACCATCAGTTGCCGGCAGATTTCGACATGGAACACCAGAGGATTCAACACCATCAAAGGGGTGCGCAGGGATTCCGGCAGGGATTCAATCGGATAGAACACGGCCGAAAGGAACATAAGCATCAGCGTCAACGAAGACACCATATGCCCCACATCACGCAAGTAGACTCCCAGCGAGGCCAGTATCCAGGAAGTACCGATTGTAAAGAGTATCAAAGGCAACATCACAACGGGCAGCAAGAGGATCGTCGGGGATGGCAATCCAAAGCCGATCAGATAGAACAGCAACCAAACCAACAAACTGACCAGCATGTGGAACAGACTCGAACCCAGCGACACGATCGGCAGGATTTCAAGGGGGAAAACCACTTTCTTGACATAGCTCGGATTGGAGAGGACCAGCGACGGCGCACGATTCATGCACTCGGAAAACAGTTGAAACACGAGCATGCCGGCAAAGAGGATAATGGCGAACTCCATCTTGGAATCCGAGCCGGTGGTCCAGCGCGCCCCAAAAATCACACCGAAGGCGAACGTGTATACACCAAGCATCAGAAGCGGGTTCACAAATGACCACAGTATCCCCAACAAGGACCCACGGTAGCGCCCGGTAATGTCCCGGCGCGTCAACGCAAGAATCAAGCTCCTGTTTTGCCACAAGCTGGCGACCAGTTCATCGGGTGTTCCTTTATAATTCTTCATAAAACAAAAAATACTCCAACGTCCGCCCCGCCGACACCACAGTCGCATACGAGTGGATGCGCATCTAACCAGACTGGCGCAGGGCACGCAAGAAAATTATCATTTTTGCGACCCCCTCGGATTTCGCCTTCATTTTGAAATTGACAACGAGGCCTATTAGGAACTAGAAATGAGTGCTTTCGCATCGGGGTTGCGGGGGAATGCGAGCAGGGGCAATTTGCTCCCTGGATACGGCCAATCCTCGGTAGGGTTCGGAGGTTTAGCGGGCGAACACAAAGCCTGCCGGATTGGATTACAACGTAAGGTACTAAAGTCTATGGACGAGTCAATTGCTATCGTGTCTGGTCTTCCCAGGTCCGGCACGTCCATGATGATGAAGATGCTCCACGCGGGAGGAATTGAACCTATCAAGGACGGATTGCGCGAAGCGGATGTGGACAACCCGAACGGGTACTACGAGTTCGAGCGCGCCAAGAAGATCAAGGAGGACCGGGGGTGGCTACCGGACGCTCGCGGGAAAGTCGTCAAGATGGTGTCGATGCTCCTCTTTGACCTGCCCGAGGACCACCACTACAAGGTGGTCTTCATGCGTCGCAATATGGATGAGATCCTAACCTCGCAGAGCAAAATGCTGGATCGGCTGGGAACGCCCTCCGGCATCCCTAACGACCAGATGGCCGCACTCTTCGGTAAACATCTCGCCAAAATAACCAATTGGCTGGCCAATCGGCCCAACATCAAAACGTTATACCTGCAATACGACGAGGTCCTCGCGGATCCGGCGCGTACCGCAGCCGAGTTGAACCGGTTCTTCGGCGGCCTACTCGACGAGCAGGCGATGGCTTCGGTGGTAGATCCTTCGCTCTATCGCAACAAAAAGGGTTTGCCATCATGATAGCACTGGCGCGACTCATGACCGAGGGGGCGCACTGATGATGGGACTCTGGCTGCTTCTCTGCGGTTTCTGCCTAGCCTGGGCCTTCTACGCTTATTTCGGCTACCCAATGCTGCTGCTGGCGATCGCGGCCCTGCGCCGTCACGATCCACCTCCGGATCTACCAGACGAGCAATTGCCCAGCGTCCATATGCTCATCCCAGCCTACAACGAGGAGGCGGTGCTGGCCCACAAGCTGGAAACAACGCTGGCGCTGGACTATCCCGCCGACAAGCTGCAAGTCACGGTGGTCTCGGACCGCAGCACGGATGGAACCGACCGCATCGCGCAAGGCTACGTAACCACCAACCTTCGCTTTATCCGCAACGAGGAGCAGAAGGGAAAGATCCGGACCCTATCGGAATTGGGATCCACCGTAACGGAGGACATCCTGCTGATCACAGACGCCAATGCGATCTTTGCTCGCGATGCCCTGCGCCGGCTGGCCGCCTATTTCGCCGACGCGCGCGTCGGCATTGTCAACGGTAACCGCACCCTCAAAGCGAGCCAATCGATGGCCGGGCTGGGCGAGGCTCTCTACTGGCGCTATGAGACCGCCCTCAAGCAAGCTGAATCGCGGATCATATCCAATGCCTTCATCCAGGGAGCCATGACGGCCATCCGATCGAATCTCTTCACTCCCATCCCCGGCGAGCTGGAGTTCGACCACGTGCTGCCCCTGCATGTGGTCAACCAGGGCAAACGAGTCGTCTTCGCCGCCGACGCCCACTTCACGGAGGACACCGCACCGGACTCGGCCGCTGAGTGGAAGGTGCGTGTGCGCAATGCGGTCCGCGGGTTCACGATGGTGCGTGAGATGGGACAGTGGATCGACATACGCCGCCACGCCGGATTCGTCTTCCATGTCTGGTCGCGCAAGATCCTGCGCTGGCTGGTCGGCCTGCCGGCGATCGGCCTGTTCTTATGCTCAACACCGATGGTGGGCGATCCGGTGCTGCGGTGGCTCTTCCTGATGCAGATTCTCTTCTACGTGATGGTGCTCTGCGGATGGCTGGCGGAACGACGCGGCCTGCGCCTGAAACTGGCGGTGATACCGTATTATTTCTGCCTTGTTAATGCCGCCACGCTTGTTGGCTTTTTTCGTGCGATGCGCGGACAGCGCATGGCCACATGGGGAACAGGCCGCGGACATGGACATGAGCAAGGCAAACCGGGGAGGTCGTAATTATGGAAAAAGGCAAACACTACATCGATGAGCTGGAGGAAAAACTCACACCGGAAGACCGTGTATTTCTCGCCGCCAGCTTACGCATCGAACGGATGATGACCGGAGGCTCCCCTATCGCCCACGCCCCCCGTAATTTCTACACGCGCTATGGAAAACGCATGATCGACCTGGCCGGGGCAACGCTGGCCCTGATTGTACTCTCCCCCGTGATCTTCGGCGCATGGCTGCTGGTCAAGCTCACCTCCCCCGGCCCAGGCATTTTTGCCCAGGAGCGCGTGGGCCGCGATCAGCGGATCTTCCGCTGCTGCAAGCTGCGCTCGATGTATATTGACCAGGCGCATCGCGTGAACACATCCGCGATCGAGGCTGACGCGAAAAAGGGGCTGCTCTGCAAATTACAGAACGACCCCCGTGTCACGCCCATTGGCAAGTTTATCCGGCGCAGCAGTATCGACGAATTACCCCAGCTCTTCAACGTTTTTGCGGGAACGATGAGCCTGGTTGGCCCGCGCCCTCTCGTTCCACACATGGTAGCCCCATTCCCCGCCTGTAGCGCTGTCCGGCACGAGGTTGTGCCCGGTATCACGGGACTCTGGCAAATCTCAACCCGCTCCCAGAACACGTCCATGGGCGGGATGATCGAAGACGATCTGCTCTACGTCGCGACTATCTCCTTGTTTACAGACCTGCGCATCCTGCTCAGGACGCTACCAGCCGTGTTCAAGGGCGAGGGGGCACACTGATGGCCCCCTGTCCGCATCAGTTCGGTTTCTGCCTGACGTGGGGCTTCTACGCCGACGCTGGCGATGAAACCCCGGTGCCCATCGTGGAGGCGGAGGAGCGGCAAGTCCCGTGAATACCGTGTCCCGCACAACCACGCGTTTGCTTTCATGGCTCTGGTCGGGGATTACCTTAGCTATCGGCGGCATATTTGCCCTGTGCCTGGGGGTTGCCACGAAAATTTCCTTCCTAATCATACCAGCTGCCGTTTGCGGTATCATCTTCGCGATTATGGCCTTCCTATTCCCCTATCTGGGGCTGGTGGCGGTCGTCTCTGTCATGCCCTTTGAATTCCTCTCCCAGATCGACGCGGAAGGGTCACTGACTGCAGGAAAGATTCTGCTGCTGCTAGTGCTAGGCTTGTGGTTTGCCCATGCCATCCTAGGGCGTAAGCCACAGATGCTGACTGCAGCGCTTGGACACCCAATCCTGATCACAGCGGTCATCTTCATCGTGGCGGTTCTGCCCTCGTTCATCAACGCGCGCGTTATCGGGGCATCCTACTACTACTTGTTCCGTAAACTGCTTCCCTGCCTGTTCTTCGCGGCGATCATCCTTGATCAGGTTGTTAGCAGACAGCGCCTGCTGATCCTCTGCAAGCTGTATATGGTTATCGCGATGATCGTCTGTTCCTTCGGGATCTACGAAATGTTCAGCGGCAACTCGATCCTCAGCCTGTTCGGATTTGACTACAATCTCATCGCAGGCTCGGCGGAGGGAGGCTTGGCCAGCACAAAGACGAGTGCCGTCGTGGGGACAACATCAGAGGATGTATCCTGGGTTCGGGTCATGTCTACATTCATGGATCCAGATCTCTTTGCCGCATTCATCGTGATGACGACAGGGCTAGCCATAGGCATCTGGCCAATGGTATCAAGGCCATGGCGGCTTTTTCTGCTGATCTTCCTCTTGATATGCGCCGTTGATATGTACGCGACCGGTTCGCGAACAGCCATTCTATCCTTTATCGCTTTTGTGGGTCTCGGATTCCTAATGTCCAATATCCCCTTTCGTTTCCCGCTTGCCATGCTCGGACTCGTTCTCGGGCTGGCTGCCATCCCGGTGCTTGAGACAATTTCCCCCGCGTTTAGGGACGGTTTCTCGCCGGACGCCTTCTTCGAGGACCCCCGCTATGGGTTTTGGAGCACAGGCTTGAAAATGGTCAAGGCCCATCCCATTCTGGGAATTGGCCTTTTCAATACAATGGACATGTACAACGTGTACGGCACCCACGTTGCGCCAGCCGGATATCACCCGATGCTGATGCACAACGTGCCGCTACAGGTGCTCGCGGAAACCGGAATCGTTGGATTCTTTCCCTTCTGCGTATTCATGTTGGTGGTATACTGGACAAGTGGTCGGCTGGGAATGAAGGCCAAGGATCCTTGCCTCGGCTGGTTCGCGCGGTGGCAATTCGTGGCAATTGTCAGCGTCATCCCCCTTGCCGTCACACAGAATTTGCTTGTTTTCGAGTATATTTGGATCACTATAGGGCTAATCGCCGCTACCGACAAGATGGACAAATCACACGAAGAGGATGGAACACTATGATCGAAAGAGCATTCGCACTCGGCATCCTGGGCACCATGCTGCTTGGTATCTGCCTGACATCGGCTTGCGTGGCAGCCCAGCGCCCACAAGATGGAGCAAACCCCAGAGACCTGCAGGCCCGTTACGATACGCTTGAGGACAACATCCGGGCAATCCAGCGGGCGGGAGGCTCCATCCCCTCCGAGCGTATTGAAAAGCTGCAGTCGGCACTGCTAGCCGCCAAAAAGAGGCAGGACTGGAACCGTGTTGCGGAACTGCTGGACCAGGCGGAGACCCAGGTGGCCCAGATTTCCCGCAAGCACGCACCAGATGCCGGGAGCCCGCACACTGCCACACCGGCCACTAGCAGTGAAGGAGAGAATTCAGAACTCGTCCTGAACCAGTCGGCACTACCCGGCCTACGACGGGACTGGACCCCACCAGCAACGAGCGCACGGCCTGTAGTCGGAGGCTACTTTGGCATCGGCTATGCCCGCCTGGGGCTGGCCACGATGTTCAGCAAGGCAGGAGCCACCTGCACAAAAATCCCACAGGTGGCGTGGGGTGCTCTCGAACCGACACCGCCCCGCAATGGTCGGCACATCTACCAATGGGGCAAACTCGACCAGGTGGTGGAGGAATACCAGCGTGCCGGCCTGGATATGCACATGCTTGTGAAACAGTCCAACCCCTGGGCCCACGAAAAGGCAACCAAGATGGACGGGGGTGTCACCCCTCCGGGACTCTCCATCAGCTCGTTTCCCGCCAAGCAGCATGTGGACGGATACCAGGCTTTTATCACAGCCCTCGTGGAACGCTATGACGCCGACGGAGAGAGCGACATGCCCGGACTCCTGCGCCCGGTGAACTACTTCGAGATCGAGTCGGAAGCACAGCACGAAGGATACTGGCGCGGGACAGACGAACAATACGCGCAACTGCTCGAGATAGCCGCCACCGCCGCACGCAAGGCAAATCCGAACGTGAAGATCATTCTTTCAGGGGCTAACTTCGGCCCCTTCCTGGATGACGCGCCTGATGCACAGGAGATGAAAAAGCGCCTGAAATCCATATCAAAGTTTGAGCGGAACTCGCTCGCCTTCATCCGCTACACGCTCAAGCTGCGTGAGCACTACGACATCGTGGAGTTCCACTACAATCGCAATTTCCGGGCCGCCTATCCGACCGTCGAGTGGCTCCGCAATGAAATGGGACGTGATGCCGGATCGATCGGGATATGGGCCGGGGACGCGTGTTCAACTCCGTGGCTTTTCGAGAAGGGTGGTCGCTTCGGCACCCTGCCCTACCCTGATGAAAAATTGCTGACCGATCTGCGAGAGAACAAAACCAACGAAGGAACCCGGTGGTTTCGGCGCGAGCAGGGAGCACTCACGGTTAAACGCTGTGTTCTAGGGGCAGACGCAGGGCTCAGCCAGATCATTATCGAGAGCGGAGTCGATATCCGCGCCTACAATGAGAGCAAACTGGCTGCAGACCAGACCTGGACCGTTGCAGGCCTGATTGAGGATGATGAGAAGACGCCCCGACCGGCGTTCTACGCCTTCCAACAGATGACGCGCCACTTGGGGGGATTCACGTCGGTCACGCGCCTCCCTGCCGCCGAGGATGTGTTCTTCTATCGTTTCGATGGTATGCCGAATGGCCCTGTATGCGTTGGATGGAGCGAACGCGGAGGCAACGTTTCCCTGCCGCTGCCTGCGAGTGGACAGCGCATTCTCATGGACGATCTTCAGCTCACCTCGCAGAACAGCAACACATGGGTACCGGTGACGGGAGCACAGGCAACGGTAACGCTCACGGCGCACCCGCGCTATTTCATGGCGGAATCAGGGCGTTCACAGTAGCAGAGGGTCCGGGCGAAACGAACAGGAAGGAGGATCGCAGTGGCAACCAGTAATAAAGCCAGGCTGTTTACAATGGATGATGCTCCGGGACTGACACGCCTCAATAAAGAGTTCTATGGTCTCGACCGCGACAAGGCATTCTGGCAGTGGAAGTACTATGACCTGCCAGGCAAGCACGCCATCGTTGTTATGGGCGACCCGGCCGACTTGGGAGGGCAGATTGGCGGCATTGTCCTAAAACTCAATTACGATGGGGCCGAGCATGATATCCTACAGTGCCAGGATATCCTCATAAAGAAAGACCAGAGGCAAGGACGATCCTTCTTTGTGCTCGAGTCGACAGCGCGCAAGATCCGCAGGGAACTCGGTTGTCCACTGGATTTCGGGTTCTCCATCGACATCACCCGCAAGATCGCAACTCATTCGCTAGGATTTACCGACATTGGGCGTGTCCCGAAAATGGTGTGGCCCCGCCATTCGCTGCCGTATGTGAGCAAGAAGATCCCGTTCAAACGACTGGCCAAGCTAGCCTCGGCACTCTACGACAAGATCAAACTCGGAGAGCCCAGAAAGCTGGACAGCTTCGATGACCCGACAATCCGAATCGAGCGGATCGACCGCTTTGGGGAACCATTCGACAGGTTATGGGAAGAGGCAAAAGGCAGCTACAAGGCGATGGTCCGGCGCGATTCAGCCTATTTGAACTGGCGCTACAGTGACAACCCGGCCTCGCATTACGACAGTTTTGCGGCCTACGGGGCCGATGGTAAGCTCCTCGGCTTCGTCTCGCTGGAAGAGCGCAAGGGCATCCTGAATTTCGAAAGCCTCCATCTCGACGTTCCCGACACCTACCGCGGCGACATCGTGGATGTACTGACCACTCCCGGCAAGCAAGGCACACATGCGCTTCGTAAACTCATCCGCCACGCCTACAACGAGTTAGCAGCCCGTGATGTGGACATCGTCGTCTGCTGGTGCTTCCCGCACATGGAGGTTTACCAGCAGCTCGCCGAGCTCGGATTCCGGGAGCGTCCAACGCCACACACGCTAATCGTACGCAGCGACTCGGAGCAGATCGGGCCCGACTCGGACTTCTTTAAGCAGGAGAGCTGGTACCTGATGCGCGGAGATGGCGACCACTACTAGATCCGCCACCTCATAGGATCGTCCGCATTGACACCCTCGCGTTGTAAAAACCGTTGTAAAAACCGACGCTGCCTGCTAGAATATAATGGCAACGGTTGGGACAAAGTCCTTTATTACTGGCGGGCCGTTCCCGTGCTGGCGGCCCTCCCCGCCGAGGCAATAGAAAGTGGAAGAAAATGAAGAAGGATGCGATCATATTCCTGACTCCGCGTGCCGGGCTGCTATCCCTGGCATGCGCGGGATGCCTCTTGCTGCTGCCGGGCGTCCAGCGATCCTTGGCCGGCGACGGGGCCGCCTGGAGCAGTATCGGCCCCTCGGGTGGGGACCAGTACATCACCATTCCCTCGCTGCTTGACGCGAACGTTGTCTACAGCCTGGGCCACTACGGCGTGAGGCGGCGCACACTGCCGGACGGCGACTGGCAGCTGCTTCAACTGCGCAACTATGCCCGCGACACCTTTCTGGATATTGAATTCAGCCCGGCCGATACGAACGAATTCTTCATCGCATCGATGGGCAACGGCATCCTGCACACGACCGACGGCGGCGCAACCTGGACACAACTGACCAACGGGCTACCTAAAGCCGGCGTTGCTGCGTTCCCGGTCACGTCGATGGGTAGATCCGAAAGCACGCTGTACTGCGCGCTTGGCGCAACGGACACCCAGCACCCCCCGCATTGGATCTACCAGAGCACCGACAACGGCACGAGCTGGTCCCCCTCTGCCCTTCCTGCACTTACCCCCTACATACCGCCGCACCCGACCCACCCGCCATGTGCACTGCTGGCACTGGGCACCCCGCCCCAGCCGCTGGCCGCTATTATCAACGGCAGTGGCGTCGTGCTCCTGCGCAACGGGGTATGGGAGGATGCAACCGGCAACCTGCCCAACCAGGGCAAACGCGGAACGGCGATCGCCGTCGACCCCCAGAACCATGGTCACATCCTCATCGGCACCGAAGAGGACTGGATCTACAGGACACTGAACGGCGGGGCGCACTGGACGCACGTGGGCAAGCCGACCGAGCTGCAGGGGCTGACCTACCAGCCGCTTGTCTACGGGCTCAGCGTAGATCCGGTGAACATGGAGGTTGTCTGGGTGGGCACCACGGATGTGAGCGGTTCCAAGGAACGCCCGCTCTTCCGGCCACGGCCCGAGCAGACCGCGGGCAAGGGAGGCTATTTCAGCTTCGATGCGGGCAGTACATGGATAAGCAAGCCGCCCGTAGCCATGCACATCACCCCCGATGGCCGATCCTCCTACACGGGCGATGTCCCGGGCAAGCCTAACGTCACCCGGTCGAAGCATTGGTTTGCCGCAGCGGGCGGGGCTTATTCGTCCAGCATGAGTTCGGACGGCGGGCGCACCTTCAGCGATACCCTAGATGGGATGAACAACATCCTGATCAATACCCTCTGGGCCCCGCCCGCCGGGGCTGCCGCCGAAGGGTATGTATTCGCCGGCGCCGAAGCCGGTGTCTACATGGCCGGGGCCTCGCACATCACGGAATGGGATTTCAAGTTCGCAACGCTGGATGGCGACGGGAAGCCCGGCCTGGTCTACACATGGAGCTTTGCCGCATGCCCCACGGGCGGGGTGGATGTGCTCTACTCCACCGGGCACCCGGCCTGGGGCGAGAGCAGTCGCATGGGTATCTTTCGCGTCAACCCGCTGACCTACGGCGAAAGCATCGAGCCGGGGACACAGATCCTCCATGGCACCGGCGTCTGGCGGGTGGTGACAGCCCCCGACCGCACCACGACAATCTACGCCGCCTGCCAGGAGAATGGGGTGATGGCAAGCGACGACTACGGGCAGAGCTGGCACACACGCAATGCGGGGCTGGGCCTGCCCAAGAGTATAACCGATATCGAACTGACCCCGGCCGGGGGGCTGCTCTACGCCAGCAGCCGTCAATACAACGGCAATGTGGAGGGCGAGCCACCGCAACCTTGGGTTGAAGTGGCCCGGGAAGCTGGCGGTGTGTACGAATGGTCCCCTTCCCTGGAAAAATGGATCCCCCTGGCTGGATTCACCAATGGCGTCTACGACATGGAATTGATTCCGGGCAGTGACACGGACTTTATCGCCGGAACCGCCGTGGGCGTCTGCAAATATACTGCCGCCACGGGCTGGGAACTCCTACTGCCGCAGGCACCCGCACGCGACGTGCAGATCGATGCGAGCGATCCAACCGTCATCTATGCCTGCGTCTTTAATGGTGTCTACCGGTCTACAACCAGCGGTGCTCAGTGGCACGCGTTCAACGA
>CAZOXS010000486.1:0-4234 GCA_964583785.1 uncultured Victivallales bacterium | reverse complement strand
ATCGAAATCGGGCGGGGATACCCGGTCCGGGTTCAGGAAGCGCTCGAAGATCAGATTATAACGCAACGGATCGATACTGATAATCCCCAGGGCATAGGCGACGATACTGCCGCCACCGGAACCGCGGCCGGGACCGACCGGGATCTTGCTCTCGTGGGCAAAGCGGATAAAGTCCCAGACGACCAGGAAATAGTTGATGAAGCCGGTCTTCTCGATCACGCCGATCTCCTTGTCGAACCGCTCCATGATCTCGCGTTCACGATTATCCCGCGGGTTCGCCGGATCGGGAATGTCATAAAGATCCTTGAGCCCCTCGTGGCCGATCTGGATCAGGTAATCCTTCTGGGACAGGTCGCTGCCGACATTGTAAGTGGGGAAATGCAGCTTGCCGAATTCGATCTCCACATTGCAGCGGCTGGCGATAGCGACCGTCAGGTCGACCGCGCCGGGGAATTCGGTGAAGAGCGCATCCATCTCCTCGCGCGTCCGGAAGTAGAATTGGTCGGTGCTGTAGCGCATGCGCTTGGGGTCGCTGCGGGTGGTGCTGGTCTGCATGCAGAGCATGATGTCGTGCGCCTCGGCGTGCTCGCGCTTGAGGTAATGGACATCGTTGGTGGCCACCAGCGGGATGCCGGTGCGCTGCGAGAGCTCCAGCATGTGGCGGTTGGCCTTGCGCTGCTCCAGGATGCCGTGGTCCATCACCTCGATAAAGAAGCGGTCCTGGCCGAAAATGTCGGCATAGCGTCCGACGCTCTGGGCGGCCCCGTCCACGTTGCCGTCAACCAGCTGGTGGGCCACTTCGCCGTGCAGGCAGGCCGAGAGACCGATCAGTCCCTGCGAGTGCTCGGCGAGCAGTTCGTGGTCGATCCGCGGCTTGTAGTAGAACCCCTCCAGATGCGCCTTGGAGATCAGGTAACTTAGGTTGCGGTAGCCGATGTTGTTCTCCGCCAGCAAAACGAGATGGTAAGTGGCGCGCTGCGACCCCGGATCGCGATCATGGCGGCTGCCGGTCGTGATGTAGGCCTCGCAGCCGATCACCGGGTTGATACCCCGTTCCTTGGCCTTCTTGTAGAATTCGACGGTGCCGTACATGACCCCGTGGTCGGTCATGGCGACGGCCGGCATGTTAAGAGCAACCGCCTGCTGGATCAGGTCATCGATGCGACAGGCCCCGTCAAGCAGGCTGTAGGCGGTGTGGAGATGGAGATGGACGAATGGTTTTGACATGCTGGCCATCCTAGCGGTTTCAGGTGGCGACGAAAAGCCCGAAGTGCCGCTTCAGGCAAAAATCCCGGCGAGACGGCAGGAAGAATGCCGTAATGCTTAGGACTGGTAGGCTTTATGGCAGGGGTAGCAACCGCAGATCCGCATGCTGACCGATTGCCTGGCAGCGGACCGCAGTGCCCGCTTGTCCTTTGCCGACTGCGCATCCCCGTCCAGATCCACGAGAAAGGCGTATTCCTGCCGTATGCCCCGGATCGGGCGCGAGACCAGTCGCGAGAGGTTGATTCCTTCGGCATGTAGGATGCCGAGAAACTGGTAGAGGCTGCCCGGGCGGTTCTCCAGCCGTATGGCCAACGTGGTTTTGGCACAGCGCGCCAACCGTTGAGGACGTGCTGAAATCACGATAAACGAGGTGATGTTCGGTGTTTCCGTCGCCACCGGGAAATGCAGGATGTCGAGGCCGTACTGCCCGGCCAGGTTGCGGGATCCGAGCGAGGCGGTATGCAGATCCTCGGCGGCGAGGGCGGCGGCGGCCGATGTGCTTGGCACCTCATGTTTCTCGATCCCCTTGAGGTGACGGGCGATCCAGGGCGCGCAGTGTGCCAGCGGGACAAAATGGGAGTAGAGCCGTTTGGGTTGGAAACCCTTATGGCCGAGCAGGGCGAGTTTCACATCCAGCGCCAATTCCTCGATGATGTGTACCGGCGGCGTGTTGTCGAGCAGGATATCCACGGTCTCGTTGATCGTGCCGCCCGATGAGTTTTCAATCGGGATAACACCGAACGCATTCTTGCTGCGGGCGACAAAATTGCAGACGTCCAGAATGCACGGGAGCGGGATCATGCGGGCCGAGGCAAACCGCTTCTTGGCGACAAGATGCGAGTAAGTGCCCAGCGGCCCGAGAAAAGCGACCGCATCCTGGCTGGCCATGGTGGATTCTCCCTGCGTGTTTTGCGTGCGTTTCGAGTTTTCGAGCATGACGGAATTCTAGCAATTGCTTGCGCCTAATAGAAGCTCAATGTTCGTTATGCACCTTATTCGTTGCGTCCCTCATTCGTTGTGCATTACATTCGTTGCGTGTCCCTCATTCGTTGTGCACCCCATTCGTTGTACATCAGCGCCAGCGGCGGTGGGCCCAAAGGTATTGTTCGGGGTATAGCCGGATGGCGGCTTCCAGCTCGCGGGTTAGCCGGTCGAGCACGGCCTTGACATCGGTCTGGCGGTTCCCGGTGCGTTGAGTCTCGATCGGCGGCGGTGCCTTGAACAGGAATCGCCCCGGGCCTGTCTTCACGCAGTAGCCGAAACAGAGCGGGGCGCGCGTGATCAGGTGCAGCAGGGCAGGGGAGGTGTGCGTTGAGGCGGGCGTGCCGAAAAAATCGATCACCATGCCACGCTTGGCGGGGGCGTACTGATCCACCAGCAAGGCCAGTACCTCACCCGCCTTGATGGCGCTAAGGAAGCGGGTCATGTCGACATCGTGTTTCGGGGTCAGCCGAAAACGCTGGCGCGGCTTGCGCTGCTGCATCAGCCGGTCGGTATAGGGGTTGTTCATACGCCGGGTGATGCCGACCACTGGCTTGATGGTCGACAGGAACTGGGCGGCGATTTCCCAGTTGCCGAGATGACCGGAGGCCAGGATCAGCCCTTGTTCCGGTGCTTCCAGCACGCGCATGCATTCGGGGGCGATATCCATCTTCACCAGGTCGCGCCACTGGTCGAGTTCGAGCAGTTGGTCTGATTTCAGTGAATCGACAATGACTCCGGCAAAATGCTGGAACGAGGCTTTGGCGATCCGCCGCACGTCTGCCTCGTCGGTGGTGATCCCGCTGCGGCGGATGTTCTCGCAGGCCGTGTTGCGCCGGGCGGTATCGGCCGCATACGCTAGCGAACCGAAGCCTCGCGCAAGGCTGGCAGCAGCGGTAGGTGGCAGATGGTCGATCACGGCCAGCACCGGATAAACTAGCGCCATCTCGCCCAGATGCTTGATGTTGCGGAGTGCCTTGCTCACGCCTGGAGTTCTTCTTCGAGAAAATCAGCCAACTCACCGACGGTGTTGACGTTAACCAGTTCCTGCGCCTCGAACTCGATGCCGAATGCCTGCTGGACATCGAAGATTAGATCCAGAATCGAGAGCGAATCGAAGCCGATCTCGCCAATCGTGGTATCCTCGCTGATCGACTCCCAGTCCATCGGAACCGCGGCCGATGTTTCCATCGTTTCCTTCAGTTTAGCCAGAATCTCGTCGCGAATCATGATGTGCCTTTCTCGTGCTGCGTTGGTTTTCGATTGCCAGTGGTGACATAGTGTTGAATATGACCGCCTTGTGTCAAGCGCATTGAGCGAGTTTCGGGGCTAACCGCCATGCAAGCGCGATTTATTCCTGAACACTGAACTCTGAACACGCCCATCCGAAACCCTTTTCGGATGGGCGTCGATCTCTTGGAAATTCTGCCCCGGGAATAAGGGCACTATTTTCGTGGCTCTTGCAAAACCCCTCGCTGTGCCCGGCTTCAAGCGGGCACAGCGAGGGGGTTTGCAAGAACCTCACGTGTTTAAGAGTTTGACGGCAAGGGCTTATTCTGGGTTAATGGGACGCGTATTACATAACCCCCATAATCGCAGGCTCTACCATGCATCCTGATTTCATTTCAATCGGTCCCTTGACGATTCATTCCTATGGCGTGATGATGGCGCTTGGTTTCCTGGCAGGCCTGGGGAACTGGATTCTGCTGGGGCGGCGCGAAGGTCATTCCGCGCAGTTCTGCATGGATTTGATGTTCTGGGTGATTTTGTCTGGAATCGTCGGTGCTCGCTTGGCCTACGTTCTAGAGAACTGGGCGGCCTATGCGGCCGATCCGCTCTCGATCGTGCGCGTGGATCAAGGTGGTCTGATCTTCTATGGCGGGTTTGTCGCCGCCAGCGCCGCTGTCGTCTTCTTTGTCCGTCGCCACAAGGTTCCGATGGCTAGCTTGTTCGACTTCGTGGTGACGTCGGTTCCGCTGGCGCATGC
>CAZOXS010000485.1:0-4718 GCA_964583785.1 uncultured Victivallales bacterium | reverse complement strand
CAATCGTCACCGGGTCAAACGACTCCGCCTGCCACATCTCAAGCTGATTAATCGCCGAGCTGGGCGTAAAGTTCGCACCAAAAAACCACGGTTGGTTCTTTTCCCACTCCCGTGCTTGTTCCGTAGTCCAACGTTTCATCGATTTTCCCTTGCAGAACCCCTCGTGGTTTCCGGCTTCAAGCGGAAACCACGAGGGGTTCTGCAAGTGCCTCTCGAGACTTCACATCTCTATTTTGCAATGCTTTTCAGGGACGGAAGTCCCACTTCCGCCATTTTTTCCTTCATCGCCGGAAGCTGCTTTGCCAGCTCTGCCCCACGGCCTCCCAGGACCGGCCATTGTTCGATAACAGCCAGAACCGGTTCCGCATGCTTCCCGTATTCAGGCAACACCTCGAACAAGGTTTTTCCAAACCATGGAACCCATCGGGCATCTTCATCGTTTTGTGGTGTTTTAAGAAAAGAGACAGAAAACTCATTCATCAGATCCAGGCCTTCTTTGATTCTATCTTTAGCTAATGCTTTCAGGCCTTCTTCGCGAACGCCTTTTGAAAACATGATTCCACTGGGGGCATTTTCACGAACCGCCGTAATCACATGGTCCCATAGTTGATCGCGGACACTATCGGGCAGCTCACGGAATGGAACCATTGATCGTGCACGTCCATTTTCATTTTCCAGGATGTGCACTACCGCAGAAGCAAGCAATTCATCATCAACCTGGTTTTCCTTTACATACACATCATATAGACCTGTAGAATAAAATAACGCTTCTGATATCTGCCAGGCAAGATGGTCGCGAGGATCCCCTGGCACCGATTGACTAGCAAGCTCTAGCAGCGTCGGCACAGCAGGCGCAGCAACGGGTTTTAATCCACATTCATCTTTGCCATACGCCGACCGATTCAGCGCATCTACAGCAAAATACCGGAACAAGATATCATCATCCTGCTGAAGTTTTTTTATAATCGCATCAACGGCTTCTGTGGAGTTAAAACCAGCCATGGAAAGCGCATTGCAGGCCCCATACCGGACAAAGCGGTTATTGGCACCGAGCATCTTTATAAAGAGATCCACTTGGTTGATCTTTCGTTCCTGAAGCGCTTTTGCCGCTACCATGCGTGTGGGCGTAAGCTTGCTCCCTAATAAACGCAACAAAGGTCGCAATTCGATCGACTTGCGAAGTTCTTGATTGCAGATCAGTAGCCCTCCAATCAGCGCGGTTTTGAGGTCCTCTCCCGTCAAGGGGTTGGCTACCGTTATGTCTTTTCCGGTAAGATACAGATTTCTCTTGCCGAGGGAGAACAGTAGCAAACGTGAACCGGTAACATCGCCTCGGGAGCCATAGCGATCAGGGCCAATATTGCCCTGGTCATAGGCCATGCCGCTCCAGTGCCGCTCGAGCGTGCGGATATAGCGCATTTGTTCCGTACTGGCCAGAAGTGCTTCCCTGCCCGCGCGGGCGGCCCCCAACTCTCCCCAGAGAGCCGTCCAGTAGCACCCCTGATGCCCCTCTTCGCGTCCCGTAGGGGCGGATGCCACAATCATGGAAGAAAAGAACTCCTGGCCCCGGTTGTCGCCCATCAGTTGATACATAATAGCAGCTACGCCCGAGGTCCCATTGTTATCAAACGTGTCATAGAGGGCCCAGTGATCGCCATATGGTATAGCACCATGATCAACAAAGAAATCGAAGAAGCGTTTACCCCTTGCGATTGCCTGGGATATTTCGGGATCCTCAATGCCACACTTTTGGGCCAGCAACAGTCCCGTCATCATGGAGAAAGCGGCCTGATTCATCGCTCCATAACCTTCCAATGGACCGTGATAGCCACCATCTTCCATGCGGCTTGAAAATCGGTGCCCATACGTTCCGGCCCCGCTCTGCCCGCTGGCTGCACCAACAGCCAACGTCTTGAG
Source organism: uncultured Victivallales bacterium (assembly GCA_964583785.1). Lineage (GTDB taxonomy): Bacteria > Verrucomicrobiota > Kiritimatiellia > UBA8416 > UBA8416 > UBA8416. The sequence continues at coordinate 2,801 of CAZOXS010000485.1, read as the reverse complement.
ATAGGGCCTGACGACCTCATCGCCGGTAGCCATAAAATATTCCGACAGAAAGATCAGCTTATAGGCCGAGCGCCAGACCCGCTTTCCTTCCGATGAAACGTCGAAGGTTGTAATGTACTCACCTTTGTCATCATGACAGATAGAGTGGGCATATTTCTTGACCTTTGGCATCAGGTCTTCGCGTCCTGTGGCGAGCATCCCAAGCGCATACAAACTAGGGAACATAATGCTATACTTACCGCCGGATGGCAGCGATGCCTGCTTGGCATGCTGGGCGAGTGCTTCGACCACACCCTTCGTATGCGGACAGTCATACGGATTGTTGCGATCGTACGCACCTAAAACCTCAAGCATCAGCGCAACATCCTGTACATTCCCCTCTCGCCAGATGCGAAGCGACAATTTTCCATCCGTCTCTTCTGCCTTGTGAATGCCGGCCGCCAACGCCTTGCGTGCATCTTGGGAAAAGCCTTGACCATCAATCCCCAGCACAACATCACCTGCAAGGATTTTTCCATCTGCCGGACTACCCGGATCCACCTGGGTGATCAAGAATTGCCGTGCATCACGCGTTGCGCCATCTTTCATTTTCTGCGCATAGGTAATGCCCCATAGTCCCGTAGGGCCCATCACGCGAGGCCGCATCGTATCTTTCTTCCCGGTCTTTTGTTCCTCTCCCTTCGTAAAGTCCGGAATTATATCGCCGAATACCCGCCCAGCCATCGCTAAGCACAACACGCACAACAGCAGATGCATTGAAACCCTAGGCTTTCTCATGATATTCCCTTTGCTCATAACGATCTCCGCTGCTGCCATTTGACAGCGCCTCGCTGTGTGAGGCCACAGCACCACCCTGTGGCGCAACCAAAACCAAGCAACGATTACGATTACGAGCACGATTATGATTACGATAATCTCACATACGCATAATCGGCTTTCATACGTTTTTGTTCAAATATTGAAAAAACCACCTATTTCAGCGACGAGAGCGTCCAGCGACCTTGCCAGAATTCTGATTGATCAAGCCGCCTAGCGGAAGCGGAATACACTCAGCGCAGCTAGCTAATGGCCTACCGGAACCGGAACACTGTTGAATCGCGATCAGAAGCATATGGCGGATTGTTTATATACGGGTGCCCCGTGGGTAGCCTACCTTCCAACCCCCATTTATGGGCGAGATAGCCTTCTACCTTTTGGCGGATTCTATCTGAGAGCACGGAAGGGATGATTATGATCTCTCCGATTGTTCCCTTATAGTGACCATTATTCCAGTTATCGTGCCTGTTCCCAATTTTGTAGTTCCTATTCTCGGTGCTGAATCCACTCCCCCAATGTGCAAAAATACCGTTCTGAAAAACGCTTGGGCTTGCGGCGACTTCACCGTTGTATGACTTTTGACTGCCTAAAATACCAGATCCATAATTCACATTGTGGCGCGCATCGCCGGTCAAATAGTTCTCTGTGTTCAAGTACAAGCCACCACTGGTGGATGATGCTAAAGTAGCCGACAATAAAACACTTTCATGGTTCGCCCCGTTTGCACTAGGCCCAGCTACAATAACGATCGTACAGGTCGTCAGCTGCTCGAGCGCGGTGTCCAATCGATAGTTATCTCCGTCAAAAACCAGTGCATTGAGACCGCCAATATCACCTCCTGTAGAAGGTCGGTTAGCAGGCGTAGTCTGCTCGGCATCCTTGCCGTTGCCGCTTACGTCTCGCCACCACCTGACTTTACCATCGTCCAGCGTAACCTTGCTTGAATCCGCCGCGTCGTACCATGCCTCCGCAGCGAGATTTGTTGGTATCCACAAGTCGCGTCCCGTTGTAATACTGGTCACCGTAGACCAGGCCGCACCATAGGCGTTCGAGGCGTAAACCGTGTAGTAGTACGTCTCGTCGTATAAGAGGTCAGTGATGTTAGTTGAGAAGGCCCCGACTCCGGTCACGGATGGAAACGCATAGGTGATATCCCAGCCGTCCGCCGTCTCCGCACCTGGATTGTTATCCCCGAAGTAGATCCGGACAGTAGTGACAGGAACCCCGTTGGTTGCAACAATCTCGCCATTCAGTGTTACGGCTGTCCAGCCTGCCAATGCTTGCCAACGCAAGACCGGTCCTGCACCGTTGCCGACCTCTGGTATTTCGTGTGTCGTGAAGGTGTTCGTCGAATCGGTCCATATGTTATCTGTGGCGTTCGTTGCTCGGAACGTGAAGCTATACGCAGTCTTGGGAGACAAGCCAGAGGCTGTGTGGCTCACACTAGAGGCCGTTTCATCCGAGTAAGGGCCAATCGCAAACGAATTGGTTGTGCCGCTTCCTGTTTGCCACCAGTAAGCGATCACCGTCGCATTTGTTCCGGGACAATCCAAAGTAGCATTGAGTCTAGCTGTGACATTCGAAATATTATCTGCGGCTGCATTTGCAATCGCGATTTGTCCAGCACCTGCCGATGTCGTGAAATTGCCGTTCGGACTCGCCCAGATATTCGTCACCGCATTGGTTGCCATAAAAGTATAATAGTAGTCCGTCCCGCTTAATAGTCCGGAAACGGATCCCGTCACGGAATGCCCCGTCACGTTGGTGTAGGAACCGACAAGCACGTTGGAGGCAGTGCCACCAGCAACGGCATTCGTCCATGCTGCCGCACCCGCATAGCTGTTGGTGCTCCAGTAGGCATGCACCGTAAATACCGAGTTCGTGGCATACAGTGTACCGACAATGTCTGCACTACTGGGTGTGAAGTTAGCGCCGACGGTATTGGTAATCGCCGGTGCCCCCGGAGCAACGTTCTTGTAGGGGTG
>CAZOXS010000484.1:0-6227 GCA_964583785.1 uncultured Victivallales bacterium | reverse complement strand
CGGATCTGGTCGTTGCCCTTGCCGGTGGCGCCATGGCAGATGTACTCCGCGCCTTCGGCAATCGCGACCTCGACCAGCCGCTTGGCGATCAGGGGCCGGGCGATGGAGGTGCCGAGCAGGTAGAGACTCTCGTACAGGGCGTTGGCCTGGAACATGGGGAAGATGAAGTCGCGCGCGAATTCCTCGGTGAGGTCCTCGATGTAGGACTTGGTCGCGCCGGTGGCGTAGGCCTTCTCGTGCAGGCCGTCGAGTTCCTCTTCCTGGCCGAGGTCGGCGCAGAAGGTGATGACTTCCGCATCGTATTGCTCCCGCAGCCAGGTCAGGATGCAGGACGTGTCCAGTCCGCCGGAGTAGGCGAGTACAACTTTCATGGGGATATCTCCTTATCGGGCAACGAAATGGTTCGGGGAAAGCGGAAACCTACTACCATAGCCAAACGTTGGGCTAGGCGCTAGCGCTGCGTCCGCGAAGAGAGGGAATCACCACGAAGGCACGAAGGGCACGAAGGAAGGCAGGGAAGAAATGCAGCGCGCAGCGCCCGGAGCTTCCGGGCGTTGCGCGGGACTGTTCTTGTCCTTGCTGTCTTCACTTTGTGTTCTTCGTGCCTTCGTGGTGAATATGAGCCAACCGACTAGGGAAGAAGAGACTAGACGCTGAAGCGGATTTCCATGATGTCGCCGTCGCGGACCACGTAGTCCTTGCCGTTGAGGCGGTAGCCGTTGGCCTCGCGGGCGGCGCGCAGTGCCGCGCCGCGGTGCGAGATGCGGTGCTTGACGGCGGATTCCAGTTCGCCGAAGGACTGCAAAAAGCCGTCGGGAATGAATAGCGGATCGTAGCCGAAGCCTCCCTGGCCTTGCGGGGCATCGGCAATGTTCCCCTCGCAGCGGCCGTCCACCGTGGCGCATTCACCTTCCGGCGTCGCCAGTGCAATCACGCAACGGAAACGAGCACGGCGGTTTGACGCCCCCTGCAACGCATCGAGCAGCTTGGCATTGTTCGCGGAATCATCGGAGGGTTCACCGGCGTAGCGCGCCGAGTAAACCCCCGGCTCCCCGCCGAGCGCATCCACTTCAAGCCCGGAATCATCCGCCAGCGTCAGCATCCCTGACGCCTGCGCCAGCGTCACGGCCTTCTTGATCGCATTGGCCTCGAACGTGTCGCCGTCCTCCTCGACCTCCGGCAGGTTGCCAACCGCTTCCGGATCGAGTAGTTCCAGTCCGGGGGCCGAAAGCATTTCACGGATTTCCGCCAACTTGCCACGATTGCGGGTAGCCACCAGTATTTGTTTTCTCATCACTTATGCCTGGCTCCTCTCAGCGCTCGACCGCATGGACATCCGCCTGTTTGTCCTCCGCCAGATCGGCGGCCTTGAAGGCCTCGGATGCCGGTAGATCAAGCACCAGCCGGTGACGGCGGCAGATCTCGACCGTGCCGCCGACCGTCTCGAAATCCAGTAGGTGCCCGCCGCAGTGCAGGTCATCCGACAGGAAATGCAGATGATAGCCCGCCACATTCACCCCTGCCAGGTAAGGCGGCAAACGGAAGCCGACCAATCGCCCGGCGCATGCCTTGATTTCGAATTCCGGCTGGTGGCGGGTCACTTCCGTCAGGCGCGGATAGGGTGGCAACTGTGCCGGCACGCTGCGTGTGCGCACCCGTCCGAAACGCCCGCGCACATGCACGGCGACGGGCAGGTTGTCGGCACCCCCGACCTTCTCGTCCAGCCAGTCGCGGAAGGCGGCATAATCGAGCCCTGCCGGCAACTCCCAGGTTTCCTCGGCGGTGAACGACACCACAGCCGCGAACGGGGTCCGGGTCTGCAACGGCGGCTGGTAGACCGCCCCATCAGCGCGCACCTGATAGAAGGCGCCATCGAGCAGGATCATCTCGCCATCGAGCGCGTTGAAGGTCCCGATACCGAAGTCGCCATGGCGGCGCAATTCGGCCAGCGTCCGTTCGCCATCATACACGCCCTCGATCAGGGCCTGCAGCGTCGAATACTGGTAGACCCCGGCTACGTCCGTCAGCGGGGCCTGGCAGGGGACGGTGCGGCAGCCGGTAATGGCTAGCAATAGCAATGCGCTTGCGTATGCGCACATGCGTTTGATATCATGTACCCTTAGCCGTCTGAACATAATCCCCCCCCTCATCTACAATTTGCCTCAAGTAGGTCGTGGCGCCCTCGCCCGACCGCCGAGCATACGTCGCTTGACAGCCAACTGACTGCTGCCCGGCAGCCAACGCTGCTTATGCTCCGTGCTTATGCTCGGCTGGACAGGCGAGGCGCCTGTCCTACGTTGCGTTTACTCCACACATCCTCGTCTGCATCACTGGAAAACCAGGAAGAAACTGGCGATGTATAGACAATAGACCCCGAACAGCACCGCCCCCTCGCGGCGGCTCAGCGCCTGGCTGGTATGCAGCACGAAGAGGGTCACCGCCACCATGATGAACATGGCGGGGAACATGAAGTTGATTTCGCGGCGCGAAAGCGACAGCGGGTTGGCAAGCGACGAGGACCCCGCCACCCAGCAGATATTCATGATGTTGGCACCGAGGATATTGCCGACCGAAAGCGCACCCTGGCCTTTGATGGCGGACACCACGCTTGTGGCCACTTCAGGGATTGATGTGCCGAGCGCCACCAGGGTCAGCGCGATCACCGCCTCGGGTACCCCCATCGACTTGGCGATCGTGACCGACGTCACCACCACGAACTTGCTTGAAAGGATCACCCCGGCCAGTCCGACCAGGAAAAGCAGCAGCAGCGCCAGGGCGGGTTTCGCGATTTCCGTGACATCGGCCTCGTTCACCTCGCGCATGTGGCCCTGCTTGTACTGTCGCACAAGGAAGCCGAGATAGCCGGCAAAGCACAGCAGCAGGATCCCGCCCTCGATCCGGCTGAGCGTGAGGTCAACCCCGACGAAGAGCGCACAGAGGATGCTGACGAAAACCAGGAAGCCACCGGCCGTGCGAAACGCGTATTTCAGCACCGGCACAGAGGTTTTCGAGAACACGGCGCATAGTGCCAGCGCGATACCGCAATTGCAGATGACCGAGCCGATCGCGTTACCTAGCGCCATCTCGGGACTACCCCTGAGCGCCGCCATCAGCGAGACACTCAGCTCCGGCGACGTGGTGGCCACCGAGACCAGCACGATACCGATCATCAGTTTCGGCAGATGCAGCCGCTCGGCAATCCCCACCGCGCTGTCCACAAACAGATCCGCGCATTTAGCCAGCACAGCAAACGCCGCCGCCAGAATCACCCAGGACACCCACACCGGCCCCTGCTCGATATACGTGAATACGCCAGACATCATAATCCCACTCTTCCCTTCTTGCACACTGCAATAAATTGCCACAAAAAGCACAAAATACACAAACAAAGCCATGATATTCTTTTGTGTCTTATGTGCTTTTTGTGGCCAATCATATCCCTGTATTTGCTTAGCTGTTCATAAACCCTGCTGCCGCCAGCATGTCGTGGTCAACGCCACCGCCCGTTCCCTGCGTCAAATGCCGCCGAATGTATTTGCCAATCATGTCGGTTTCAACATTAATCGTGTCACCCGGCTGACGTTCCTGCAGGCTGGTATGACCCCAGGTCCAGGGGATGACGCAGACCTCGAAGGCGTCATCCCGGACCGTCGAGACGGTCAGGCTGATCCCATCCAGCGCGACCGAGCCCTTCTCAACGACTTCCGCCGCCGCCACGCGTCCGCAGCGGATGCGAAGCACGCGGTCGCGGCCCTCCATGCGGACCGACTCCAGGGTGCCGACCGTATCGACATGCCCGCTGACCAGGTGGCCGCCCAGGCGGTCACCGAGCCGCAACGCCCGCTCCAGATTCAACGCCTGCCCGCTGCGCTTGCCCATCAGGTTCGTGCGCCGCAGGGTCTCCTCCAGAACGTCGGCATGAAACGTCGAAGTATCGAACCCGGCGACGGTCAGGCAGGCCCCCTGCACGGCGATGCTTTCGCCCGGCACGAGCGGCGTCTGCCACGGCGGTGCCGCGACGGTCAAGCGCGCCCCGCCCTCATGACGTGCCAGTGCCCGCAGCGTTCCCACGGCCTCAATCAGTCCTGTAAACATTTATTACCTCTTCCCCGGCAGCGCCCGGATCAACACATCCCGTCCCACTTGGCGCACGTCCGTAATCGCCAGAGGCGGCGCATCCGCCAGCCGCCAGCCCGGACCGCCGAGCACCGGCACCCCGCCCCCGCCGAGAAACAGCGGGGCCACATAAAACCAGTAGTCATCAACAAGATCTTCGCGCACAAGCTGCGCGGCCAGTTCGCCGCCGCCCTCGCACAACACATGGAGCAGACCCTCCTCGCCAGCCCTGGCCAGCAAAAGCCGCAGGTTGACGCGCCGGCCGCGACCGCCGGTCCACAGTCGCGCGCCTGTCGCCTCGATCGCCGCGCGACGGGCCGCCGGCACGGCGGCGGTGGTGATGATGATCGTGTTCGCGCCCTGCCCGTCGGTCAGCACCTTGGCGTCGAGGGCGAGCTCGCCGCGCGCATCGAGCACGATCCGTTTTGGATTCAGTGCCGCGCGCGCCGACCAGCGCAGTGACGGGTTATCGCGCATGGCGGTGTGTGCCCCCACGAGGATGGCGTCCACCCGGCGGCGCAGTTGCCGGACCTCGCCACGCGCGGCAGTGCCCGTGATCCAGCGCGATTGGTGCTGATGATCGGCGATTCGCCCGTCGAGCGTCATGCCCATCTTGAGCGTGAGATAGGGAAGGCCGCTGGTCACCCATTTCGCGAATGGTGCCAGCAGCGCCTCACCCTCGCGGCGGCACACGCCGCGCGATACAGCAACCCCGTGGCGCGCCAGCAGCCGGAGGCCGCGGCCACGGTGCTTCGGGTTCGGGTCGACCGCGCTGACGACGACGCGGGCGATTCCGCTGCGCAGGATCGCGTCGGTGCAGGGCGGGGTACGCCCCTGCGTCGAGCAGGGCTCGAGCGTCACGTACAGCGTCGCGCCCGCCGTCTGATCAGGGGCCAGGCCGGCAAGTGCCTCGATCTCGGCGTGCGGGTCGCCGGCGCGGCGGTGCCAGCCCTCGCCGATCACCTGCCCGTCGCGCACGATCAACGCCCCGACCGGCGGGTTCGGGCGTGTGCGTCCCTCACCACGGCGCCCCAGTTCCAGCGCCCGCCGCATCCAGGTCTCATCCGTGGCGACGCTGGCCATCGCGTCCATTTGACGGTTTTTCGTCCCCATTGCGCTGTTGCTCCAATTCCTTGCGGGCGCGGTCCAGAATCCCGTTGATAAAACGCCCCGATTCCGAATTGCTGAAATACTTGGCGATATCGATCGCCTCGTTGATCACCACCGCCGGCGGCACCTCCGGACGGAACGTCAGCTCGTAGAGCGCGATGCGCAGCACGTTGCGGTCCACCACCCCCATGCGCTTGAGGCTCCAATGCTCCGCATAGCGCCCGATCGCCTCATCGATCGTCGCCCGCTCGGCGACGACCCCGCGCACCAGCGATTCGCAGAACGCGCGTGCCGACGCATCCTCGCACGGGTTCGACGCGAAGAAGTCGTCGAACACCCGGTTGAGTTCCTCGCGCGTATTCAGATCCAGACTGAAGACAATCTGCAGTGCCCACTCGCGGGCGTCCCGTCGTGTTGCCATAACCGTACCCTCTTGGCGCCTTACCCTAAATCAAAGAACAACCGTGCCCGAACCCTATTTGAACGCGGCGAACAGATTCGCCATCTCGATCGCCGCCTGGGCCGCGTTCCAGCCTTTGTTGCCAGCCTTCGTGCCGCAGCGCTCGATCGCCTGTTCCAGGTTGCCGGCACAGACCACGCCGTTGATCACCGGCACACCGGTCCGCAGCGCCAGATCGGAAAGTGCCTTGGACACCTGGCTGTTGATCAGGTCCGCATGCGGCGTCGCGCCCTGGACCACTGCCCCGAGCGCGATCACCACATCGACCTTGCCGGATTTCGCCAGCAACTGTGCCGCCTGTGGCAACTCGTTCGCCCCCGGCACCCAGACCAGCGTCACCGCCTCGCGGTCGCCACCATGCCGCACCAGGCAATCGACCGCGCCATCCACAAGTTGCTTGGTCAGGAAATCGTTAAAACGGCTGACCACGATACCGAACCGCCGCCCTGTCGCCATCAGATTCACGGATACTTCATTCATCGTATTCTCTCCTTTGCTTAATTTCGACTTTCGATTTTCGGCTTTCGACTTTCGACTTTTA
>CAZOXS010000483.1:0-3604 GCA_964583785.1 uncultured Victivallales bacterium | reverse complement strand
TGGGCCGTCGCCCACCTGCACGTAAAACGACATCAGAGGGACTTGCAAAACCCCTCTCAAGTCTGATTGAACGAAAACAGCGTACCGCGGTTGAGCAACATCTGTGGATCGAACACGCGTTTGACGGCGCGCATCTGCTCGATGGCTGCCGGGCCGTACATGATTTCCAGCATGGCGGTCTTGAGCTTGCCGATGCCGTGCTCGGCCGACACCGTCCCATCCATGGCGACCACGCGGTGCGCCCACTCCAGGTAAAGCGTCTTGCCTAGCTGATACTCTTCCGGCGTGCGCGGCAGGATGTTCACGTGCAAGTGGTTGTTGCCGATATGGCCAAAGATAACATAATCGAGCCCGGCGGCGCGCAGATCGTCATGATACATCCGCATCACCGCGCGCAGGCAATTATCCGGCACGGCCAGATCGGTCCCCAGCTTGGTCAGTGCCGGATACTGCCGCTTGCGTTCGCCGATCAGCAGGTTCACCGCTTCCGGCACCGCATGGCGTACACCCTTGAACGTCTCGATCTCGCGCCAACTGGTCGCCAGCCAGCTGTCGGCGGCATTCCCGCCGACCGCTTCCAGGGCCTCGCAGACGTCCGCTAGCGCCTGTTCCACCGCCGCCTCGGTGTCGCCATGCAACTCGACATAGACGGCGGTATGCCAATGCGGTTTGAGTTCCGGCAGCGCGGCAAACGCCGGATTGCCGGTCCGCTGCCCGCGCAGCAGGTCCAAGGCCTCCGCACTGAAGAACTCGATCGCAGCCACCGAGCCCTGCCGCCGGTCCGCACGCACCCGCTCCACCAGCGCCAGCGCGGCTTCCTCCGATGGCAGGAAGGCCGTCATCCCCCAGGCGACGGGCGGCAGCGGCGTCAGCGCCAGTTCGAGTTCGGAAAAGACACCCAACACGCCCTCCGAACCAATGAACAACTCGATCAGGTCCATGTTGTCGGCGGCATAGAGACCAGCCGCGTTCTTGACGGCGGGCATCGTGTAGGTCGGCAGTCGCCCGCTGAACACGCGGCCGGCTTCCGGCTCCAGCGCCGCCTCGTTCGTACGCTCGTTGGCTTCGCAGCCGCAAACAACAGGTGGGAGGGCTTCGCCTACCAGCCGCGCTCGCGGCGCGAGCGGGCTCCCTGTAGCCCGCTTGCGCCGCAAGTGGGCTTCCCCGCGCATGTTCTCGGAAATCAGACGGAATTCGCGCCCGTGTGCATACTGCTGCCCGCGCCGCAGCGCCAGCACCTCGCCCACCGGCAGTACCACGCGCAGGGCAGACACATGCGGGCGGGCGGGGCCATAGCGGAAGGTGCGTGCCCCGGAACCGTTGTTGGCCACCACCCCGGCCAGGCAGGCCCCCGCTTCCGTCAGATCCGGCGGGAAGACGTGGGGCGGTCCCTGGCGGTAAAGCGCCAGCGCTTCAAGCGATTCGGCGGTCCAATCCTCCGCGTCGAAATCGCCGCCATGCACCAGGGCCTCGTGCAGGGCCTTGAGCGTGAAGCCCGGCTGCACCCGCACAAAGAAGCGGCCTGCTGCGGGGTCATACCGCATCCCGAGCACGCGCGACATGCGGGAGACATTCAGGATCAGCCCGCCATCGGGTGTCGCCCCGCCGGTGATCCCGGTCAGCCCGCTCTGGACCGTGACCGGCGTCCCCTCCTCCGCCGCCTGGCGCAGGACATCCGCAATATCGTCCTCGGACTCCGCAAACGCAATCGCGTCCGCACAGCCCAAACGGCGCGATTCGTCCGAGAGGTAATCTACATACTCACCCAGTATATCGGTGCTTTGTTTCATTTCTGCTCATTCGTTGCGTGCCTCATTCGTTGTGAGAATATTCGGTTTGGATTACACAACGAATCAGGAACGCAATGAATAAAAACAATAAAACCATTGGCGATTTGTGTTGGCTAATCCCTACGCCGCCGTTTCCTTCGCGGCCCTGGCCCGCCGGGCGAATTTCAGTGCGCCTTCCTTCTCGGAGACGTTGATCACGCCGGCCCCCTTGATCTCGCCGCGCAGGATCGCCTCCGCCAGCGGGTCCTCCAGGTAGCGCGAGATTGCGCGGCGTAGCGGGCGCGCCCCCATCTGGCGGTTGAAACCCTTCGTCATCAGGAACGCCTTGGCGTCCTTCAGCAGATGCAGTTTCCAGCCGCGATCGGCCAGGCGTCCACGCACCTTGTCCAGTTCCAGTTCCAGGATCTTCTCCACATCCTCCAGGGTCAGCTCATGGAACACGATAATCTCGTCGATCCGATTCAGGAATTCCGGTTTGAACGCGCGCTTGGCGGCTTCGAGCATCCGGTTGCGGAGCTGCTCGAAATTGGTGTTTTCCGTGACCTCGCCGAACCCGAGTCCACCGGTCATGGTGCCCTGTCCGTGCCCCAGATTGGTCGTCAGGATCACCACGGTATTACGGAAGTCAACCTGGCGTCCGACACTGTCGGTCAGCCGCCCCTCCTCCAGGATCTGCAGCAGCATGTGCATGACATCCGGGTGCGCTTTTTCAACCTCGTCGAACAGCACCACCGAATAGGGACGGCGGCGCACGCGCTCAGTCAACTGCCCACCCTCGTCATGGCCGACATAGCCCGGCGGCGATCCGATCAGCCGCGAGACATTGAATTTCTCCATGTACTCGGACATATCGATCTGGATCAGCGCCTCGCGGTCGCCGAAGACAAATTCGGAGAGCGACTTGGCCAGCATGGTCTTGCCCACCCCGGTCGGCCCGAGGAAAATGAACGAGCCGATCGGCCGCCGCGGATCCTTCAGGTCGGCACGCGAGCGGCGCAGTGCTCGCGAGATCGCACTGACCGCTTCCTGCTGGCCGATCACCATTTTCTCGAGATCCTTCTCCATGCTGAGCATACGCGCCAGTTCACGGCCCTCCATTCGCTGCAGCGGCACACCGGTCCACTTCGAGACCGTCTGCATGATGATGTCCTCGGTCACGCGCCGGGACTCTTCATCACGAGAGGCCTTCCATTCGGCCACGATCGCGTCGAGCTTCTCGCGCTCCACGCGTTCCTGGTCGCGCAGCGTGGCCGCCTCCTCGAACTTCTGCCCCTTGATCGCCGCCTCCTTGGCCGCACACACCGCCTCGATCTCGGCCTCGCGTTCACGCAGATCGGGCGAACGGGTCGAGGAGAGAATCTGCACGCGCGCGCCCGCCTCGTCGATGATGTCGATCGCCTTGTCCGGCAGATGGCGACCGGAGAGGTAGCGGTCGGAAAGCCGCGCCGCCGCCGCCAGAGCCTCGTCATCGTAGCGGACGCCATGGTGCTCCTCGTAGCGCGAGCGCAGGCCCTGCAGGATGGCGATGGTCTGTTCGACCGTCGGGGCCTCCACCCGTACGGTCTGGAAACGACGTTCGAGGGCGGCATCCTTCTCGATGTACTTGCGGTACTCATCGAGCGTCGTGGCACCCACGCACTGCAGCTCGCCGCGCGAGAGTGCCGGTTTGATGATGTTCGAGGCATCCATCGTGCCTTCGGCTGAACCGGCCCCCACGATGGTGTGCAACTCGTCGATGAACAGGATGATATTGCCCGAACGCCGGATCTCGTCCATCACCGCCTTGATGCGCTCCTCGAACTGACCGCGATATT
>CAZOXS010000482.1:0-7295 GCA_964583785.1 uncultured Victivallales bacterium | reverse complement strand
ATCAGTTTGACCTGCTTTTCATCCCGATCCGGATGCTGCAAATTGATCCAGACCATGACCTGCCAGTAAGGGAGCGCCCCCCGCTTCAGCCCCGCCACCATCGCCTTGCTGAACTCCAGTTCCAGCGGATGGGGCTTGTAGAGATCAGGAAGGATCTTTTCCAACTCGGCCAGATTGCCACGCGTCTTCCGATCCGCCAGACGCTGAATCCACGGTGCGTACTGATTGGGATTCAGACCCTTGGAGCCATCTTCGCGCTCCAGCAAGGCCTCTCCCTGGCTCATACCCGTCGCCATCGCATCGCGCAGCAGACGCTGGACCTCCGGGTTGTCCTCCGTCAGCAATTCCGGCACCAGTTCTGGCGAGAATAGCAGGATATGGCGTGCACGGTCATAAGCATTCGGTTGCTTGGGACTGGCGGATTGGTAATCCGCCCACAACGCCTTGAATGCGGCCACGCGCTTTTGTGCAGGATCCTTGGGCACCGGATCGCCGGATACCGCCTGCTCGAATGCCTTGCCCGCCGTCTCCATTACGGCATCACGTTTGGCGGCGTCGCCGGGCCTCCCGCAATAGTGCCATAGCGGGTCAACATAGGAGTAACGGCCCGACAATTGTCCCGCACTCGTGAAGCGCCAAAGCTCAGGACCGGTCAACACCCTCATCGCGGCATCAAGGTTCTTGCCGCCGACGGCAATCGCACGAATCAACGAGGCCTCCGGATGCGTATTGTTCTTTACAAGCGGGGCCAGCGCCTGTGCCTCCGACGGCGTCATCTTATGCCATGGTTTGGCGGGCAGGAACGGGCCGCTCCGGCTGTTGACCACATCCGGATTCGCATCCAGATAGCCACGGACGGCAGCCACGGCAGACAATTCCGGTGCCCATTTCTGGCGGGCATTATAATATCCAGCCTGCCAGCTCTGGAAGAAATCAGCCCGTTGCAGCGGCGTCATCCGCGGCAGGGCATCCACGACCACGGTCATCTTGGCTTCGACTTCGTGCGGCCAGTATTTCGAAAGATCGTCGGCATAATTGGGATGTAAATCGCGCCCCCCCCCTAGCCAGGCGGTTTGTACCTGCTCGGCGTATTGCGGAAATTTATCCAGCAAGGCCTTGGCCTCAGCCAGCGGTGGTTCAGCGGTTTTGCCCGCCAGTCTTGCCTGGTTGTAAAACAACACGGAAACAGACCAGTCCAACCGACATTTCAACTCATCATCGAACGCGATCCCCGCCGCGAGTTTTTTACAGGTACCCAGCCAATCATCATCCACACGCGGGGTCTGCTTGATGGCGGCATCAAAGCGTGTGACCAGCCAACGGAAATAGTTGTCGTAGCGCGCCACCAGCAGATCGTCAGGCAGCCGCGCCTCGATACAGGCAAGCAGGCGCTCGGCAACCGCCGCGACATCATTGCGCCGAACGGCCTCATCCAGGAACCACAGGTCGAACTGGCGTGCCCGCGGACAAACCAGCAAGCGGTCACCATCGTTCTTGCTGAACGCATAGGCACCGGCACTGTCGCCGAGGCGCTCGATCTGAAGTGTATAAGCGGCGAACACCGCCTCGTCTGCCTCTTGCGACTTGAGATCGGCACCTGCCAGGTACTGCTGGTAGAGCGAAACCGCCCCTTTCCAATCGCCGCTAAGCTCGGCCGCCCGGGCGGCATGATAGAAAACCAAGGCCTGTTCCGTCCGGTTCTGGGCGAGCCATTTCTGCACCTCGGCAATCGCCGGCACCGCCTTACCTTCCTCAACCCCGGCCTGCAAGAGCGCCAGGATCGCGGCTTCCGGCTGGGTCGCCACGGCGCCCGACATCGCCGCGCGCTGCTCGTCGAACGTGGCGGCGGATGCTGGCACCGCTGAAGTAACGGCCAGCAGCAGGCAACCCGCCAAGACCATTGATCGGACGGAGCGGTCTGATCGGTCCGATCCTCGCAACCTGCAACCGGCAACCTGCAACCTGAACCCTGCAACCCTCATCGCGCCTCCATTGCCGCCAGTTTCTTCTGGGCCTCGCTGACGTGCGCGCTCGACGGGTAATCGAAAATCAACTGCCGCAGCTTGGCCTTGGACATCTCGGCATCCCCCATCTTGTAAGCCACCTTGGCCCAATGCATCAGCATCTCATCCAGGAAGGCGGCATCGGGATAATCGGCAAAGACCGTTTCCAGCAGCGCGGCGGCCTGGGCAAAATCCTCGGTATCGACATAGAATCGAACGACCCGGCCCAACGCATCGGCCGCGAACGAGCTTTCTGGATAACGCTGGTAGGTTGCGCGGTAGGCCGCAATCGCCGGTCCCATGCGGCTCTGTAGTTCGGTTACCGGATTGTAACCGCCCGCGCCCCACTTGCTGTTGGTGGCATCCACCGCGGCGGCCGCATCCTCGGCCTGCTTCTGCAGGGTCTCGCCGATCCGGAACTGCGCCTCAGCCGCCGAAATCGGATTCTGCAACTTCAGAACCTGACCGTAAACCTCTACCGCCTGTGCATAGTGCCCTTTCTCGCTCAGTCCGCGCCCCAGCGTCATCAGCGCCTGATCAGCCAGCACGGACTCGGGGTACAGCCGGTTGAACGCCAGGCAGGTGGCCGTGGCGGCATCGAAGTTATCCTGTAGCAACTCGCTTTCCCATTTCAGTCGGAAAGCGGTTTCCACCAGGTCCCCTGGCAGCTTGGCGCGGTTCATGATGATCGGATCCAGCTTGCGTAAGGCCTCCGCCGCCCGCTGCGCGGCGCGGTCTGCCAGTCCCATGTCCTTGTAGATCGCCCCGAGTCCAACCAAGGCCTCGGCTTCGACTGATTCCTTGCGTGCCTTGAGCAACGCCTCGAACACCACAAACTGATCCGCCGTGACCCCGGCATTGACCGAGCCGGACACCTTGATCCGCGACTCGCTGACACGGGGTTCAGCACCATAGATATGCACATCATCCGTGTAGCTGACCCGGACCTCATCGAGCTCATCGCAATGCAGGATGTCGTCGGCAGCATCGGGCGCGACGCCTTCCACGACCGGTGCCAGCGTGATCTTGCCGGTAAAGACGCCACTGCGCACCTCCGCGCCCTCTCCCTGTTCACTAAGCGTGACCACAACCGTATCGCGCTCGCGCCACTTGTCCTGCTCGGCGTCTTTCACCGTAAAGATATCCAGGACGTCCTCGGCCTCTCCCGCCTCTGTGGCATCCACCTGCTGGTATGACTTGACGGTGAGCCGGACCGTCTCACGTGCCGGCGTGGCATCGAGATCGGCATCGCGCAACATCAGGTGCAGCGGCTGTCCGGGAAACGCGATATAGGCTGGCGTGGTATAGTCGCCGAGGAAAAAGCCAACCGTGCCGGTACTGACCGCGCGGACCTTCCCGCTGCGCGGTACGCCC
Organism: uncultured Victivallales bacterium; assembly: GCA_964583785.1. Classification (GTDB taxonomy): domain Bacteria; phylum Verrucomicrobiota; class Kiritimatiellia; order UBA8416; family UBA8416; genus UBA8416. The sequence goes on along the minus strand of CAZOXS010000482.1, from coordinate 3,918 downwards.
TTCTTGCCATCCAGTGTGCTGTCATCCAGATAGGTCACCGTCAGCGTATCGCCACCCACCATCTGGATGATACCATCGTTCGGTTTCGGACGGCCAACCACCGTCGGGGCGGAGGTCAGCATTTCATCCTTCTTACCCGCCATCGGCACGCCTTCCAGCAACTCGATATCACCGCTGCTGACCTTGACTTCAGCCTTGACCGGCTGGCCGATCTTGCGCAGCACCGGGATATCCGCATCCATGATCTTGGCATAGAAACGCTGCCCGATCTCGATGCGCCCCAGATCCTCGCCGGCATCCTCCACCTCGGTGCCCACCAGCGAAAGAGCCTCAATGGCCTTATTCCAGTTCTTGAGGTTGTAGTGGCTCATGCCGATATAGAAATAGGCCATATTCGCCCAGCGACTCTTGCCCGCCACCTCGGTCAGGCGGCGGAATAGCGGGAAGGCGGCACCGTACTGACCGGACGTGTACTGCGCAAAACCAGCCTGGAAAAGGGCCTCGTGATACAGCGACTCGAGCTCCTCCGGCTGCTTCACACCCGGCTCGGGAGCCAGCACCCGCGTCAGGAGCATAAAATAGTTCAGGGCCTCGGTCGGCTTACGCTGCTCCAGGAAATGCTTGCCCATCGCCATGTTGGCCTGATGCGCCAGGATCGTCCCCTGGTTGTCGCGCAACACCGTGTTGAGCATCGCCAACCCACGTTCATACTGCTTGTACTCCATCAGCTCGATGGCCTTATCGAACAAATGCTTGGCCTGGCGGTCGACATCGGCGGACAGCCGCGAGCGACCCGAAGCCTCCTCGTCCTGGGCGACGGCCATGCCGGCCAAAAGGCAAAAACCAAGTGCCGCCAACGCGGCCTTTACGCAATTCCAATTTCGCATGTACAGCTTCCTTTTTCCCGGATGATCCGTCCGATCAGACGGATCGGTCTGATCATTGTATTCCGCGTTCCGAGTTCGTCACTCCTCCGCTTCCGCCACCCCACCGACGAGCTTGACACCATACCCCTCAAGCCGTTCGTGCGCAATGCTCGATTCCCGGCTTTTCGGGTAGCGCCGCAGAATGATCCGCAACTGATCGACCTCCTTGCCCTTGTCATCAGCCAACTTCAGGATATCGGCCACCTTGAGCGCTGCCTGCGCGGCCACTCCGCCGCCGACACTCTCCAGCCCCTGGACATTCTTGATCGCCTCGGCGTAGCGTTTCATCGCGACCAGGCAATCGGTTACCGCCCACGTCGAGTCCGGCTGGCGATTCGCTGCCTGATACGCCTTGATCGCCTCCTCATGAAGCCCCAGGCGAGCCAGCAGCTCCCCTTCTGACCACACCAGGTCCTGACCGGCATACTTGGGATCCTTCTTCAGGGCAGGAATCTCCGCCAGCGCCTTTGCCGCATCGCGGATGCCGCGCCCGCCGCCGTTCCAGTAATAGTCATAGCGGCACTTCGTGGCGAACATTGCATCACTGGCCTTCTGGATCAGCCTGAGAAACCCGTCCTCGCCTTCGTATTCGGCCACAAGAAAAGCAAAACGCCGGATTTCATCGTCGCTCATCCCGTCGGTACGAATCGAGCGCATAACCGCCTTCGCCTCGTCATGCATCTGTAGCGGGTGGCGCAAACGCCCCATCAGATTCATCTTATCGCCCGTCTTCATCCCCGCCGCCAGCGGCTGGATATGCTTTTTGAAAAACGCCGAGCGGCGCTCGCTCATTCCGCCGGGATAATACCCCAGCCACTGCAGGACGCGGTCAAGCGATACCGGATGCTGCTGGAACTGCCCCTCGAGACGCTGGACCCAGGCCTTCTCGTCCTTCTCGCAGACCCGCTGCACATTGGAAAGCAGCAAACGCAGTCCATCATCCTTCTCGAACCGATTACCGATAAGCCCCGCCCAATACCGACAGGCAGCCTCATCGTTCGCCCTCAACGCCCGATCCAGCGCCACTTGCCAGTAATCCGCTGCCTCTTCGGGCTTGTCCCCCTTGCGGTACCGATTGCCGTACGCACTCGTCTCGGTATAGAAAGCCTTGAGCTTCTCATGGTTCGGACGACGAACTGCATAATGCTGGATCACCGCGTTGCGAGCATCCCCGGCCGCACGCTCATTGCTTGTGGCAAACGTAACCGCTGTGCGCCAGTGGTAATCCATAGCCTCCTCGAACTTCTTGAGCGCCTCCATCTTCTTGCCAAGAAAAGCCAAAGCCGTGCCGGAATTGGGCTGCGACACGTAATCATCGTCCTTGACCATGCGGGCCCAGACCGCAGTCTGCTTGTCCGCGTCGCCATTCTGCCCATGGCACTCGCCGATATAATACAAGGCCGCAGCGGCATAGATCACATCATCCGGGAAATAGTCAACCACATCCTGGTAGGCCGTGACAGCGGCATGGCGCTTGCCGAGCAGGTGCAGACAGCGCCCCATGCGCAAGAGCACGTAAGGCAATGCCGGGCTCTTGGCAAATTCAAATGAATACGCCTTGTAGGCGGCATAAGCTCCCGTGAAATCACCCTTGGCGTAAAGCTTATCGGCATCCTGCAGATTCAGCGACTCGAACGTATCGAGCTTGGCAAACGCCGTGCTCGGGTACTGGATTTCCTCCCCGGCGCGCTGCGCCTTTGCCATCAGGGTGAAAAAAATGAAGAAGAGAACCACGAATAAAAAGGTATTCACACGCATCGTCATATTCCTAGGTTACTATATTCAATCACAGCCGTTTAATGTTACCCGAACAAGCGGCTAACCAACACCACATTATTGCGTCAATCAAAAGGAGGTATTGCGACGCGATTGCGCCAACCAACCGTGCGTTTACAACACGGAAGCCCCACTCGCGGCGCGAGTGGGCTCTACATTCGCATGAGCGTGTGATTTCCCGGATTGGCAACGCAAACGTACAGGCAACGACCATCCACTTCAGCCGACATTCGCTGCCCGTCTAGAATGAAATCGCACGAAACCGAATCACGAGAAGGGATTCCTACACGAGCGCGTATCCCCTCAGGTAAACTGAATCGCAATTCAAAGGGCAACCCCGGCTCGTTGCGAATCTCAACATCAACCGGACCGCGGTTCGTCGGCACGCGTCCCCTCGCCCACGTCAGCGAGCCGGGTTGCGGCTGGATCAGGATCTCGGAAAAGCCTGGCGCGATCGGACGCACGCCGAGCACGTAGCGGGGAATAATATTGGCCGGTGCCGCCCCCCAGGCGTGATTCCAGTCCAGATTGTTCTTGTAACGCCAGTCCCAGGCCTCCAGCGTCATCGTCGAGCCCGCCTGGATCATGTTCCACCAACTGCGGTCATGCCGGGCCGTCATTAGGTCGAGGGCATGATCCGCTTCGCCGTTGAGGTAAAGCGCATCCAGCAGGTGCTGCGCCCCGTAGACGCTGCAGGCCATGCCGCGCGACTTGACGAACGCCACGACCGACAGCTTACATTTGCCGGGCACCAGATCAAACGCCAGCATGAACATGTTGCTGTGTAGCGACGCGTGTGACGAGCCCTCGCCATCGATATAGACGCCGCGCCCGGCATCGAACAATTGTGCGTTGATGGCGGTTACGACGCGTTCCGCCTGCCCCGCGAAGCGCCGCTGGTCCGCGTCATACCCCAGGACACCGGCAATCCGCGCCATCAACCGCAGCGCATGAGCGTGAAAGGCGTTGACCACGGTATTGACCGGCCGCATCTCGTGATTGTCGCGCTCGCCCGTCCCGCCATCGGTAAAGGACCCCGGTGGCCAGTCGACGACATCACGGATGTCGCGTTTGATGACCCCGCGTGCGAAATGCGGCTCCAGCCGGGCTTCCATTTCCGGCGTTCGCAGCGAGGGATCGACGCTGATAAGCCCATCCTCGCGCGCGAAATCGATCAGTGTCTTGGCGCATAAGGCTTCATAATGCGGTTCCAACG
>CAZOXS010000481.1:0-5528 GCA_964583785.1 uncultured Victivallales bacterium | reverse complement strand
AACGGCTGGGACGGCTTCCCTATCGTAATCGCACTCATCCCCATCCCTGATCCATAGCGGAGCCGCATCGCCCTGTTTTTCCGGTTGGACCAAATCCTGCCGATCCTGTAAATCTTGTCATATATTGACCTGAGTAGTTACTGGAGATCATCCGCATCGGCACGCGATGCCCGGTGGTGCTGCCCTACCGCATCACCGACAAGCTGGTCAACATGCTCAAGCAATTCCACCCGCTCTGGATCAATACCCACTTCAACCATCCGCGCGAGATCACGCACTCCTCGCGCGAGGCGCTTGCCAGACTGGCGGATGCCGGCATCCCGCTCGGCAACCAGTCCGTGCTGCTGGCGGGGGTCAACGACTGCCCCCGGATCATGCGCTCGCTGGTGCACAAGCTCGTGTACAACCGTGTACGCCCCTACTACCTCTACCAGTGCGACCTGTCCGAGGGACTGACGCATTTCCGCACCCCGGTCGGCAAGGGCATCGAGATCATGGAAAGCCTGATCGGCCATACCAGTGGCCTGGCGGTGCCAACCTACGTGATCGACGCCCCCGGTGGTGGCGGCAAGATCCCGGTCATGCCCAACTACCTGATCTCGTGGTCGACCAACAAGGTCGTGCTGCGCAACTACGAGGGGGTCATCACCACCTACAAGGAGCCCGCCTTCCTGGAGGCGGGCTACCACCGTGAGGGGTTTGTCACGAGGCTTTTCAACGGCTGCGAGGACGGCGTCTTCCTCTGCCGCTATCCCGATCCGGCCCGCATGGTCGACGAGCGGGCCGACGTCATCGCCGATGCAATCGTCGTCGCCCAATCCAAGGCCGGCACGCCGCCTGACACGGATGTTTCCCCCTTCCGTATCGCCAGGGCCAGCGCCGCTGACACGGCGGAAATGGCCGTCCTCTACCAGACCATATTCGCGTCGTACCCGTTCCCGATCCACGACCCGGCCTATCTGCGCGAAACCATGGACAGTCATATCGTCTATTTCACGGCGCGCGATACCGGCGGACGACTCGTGGCCGCCTCCTCGATCGAAATGGATACAGAAGCCTGCAATGCCGAGATGACTGATTTTGCCGCCTTGCCCGCCTGCCGTGGCAGGGGCATCGCCGCCCACCTGCTGGCGGCCATGGAGCGCGAGGCCCCGGCACTGGGCATCCACACCCTCTTCACGATCGCCCGTGCCCTGAGCTATGGCATGAATGCCACCTTCGCCCGCCTCGGCTACACCTTCGGCGGCACCCTGATCAACAACACCCAGATCGCCGGCCGGATCGAGTCGATGAATGTCTGGCACAAGGGGTGAGGCGACACGCATTGCGCGTGCCGCCTAAAAGCAGAAAGCAGAAATTCAGAAAGCAGAAATGAATGTTCGCTCAGCGAATCAGGAAGGCGGCGATACCTCGCCGCAGGCCAAAGTGGCGGGAGCATCTTGCTCCCGAGCTCACGGCAGCGCTCGTTCGTTTCACGGTGCCGCCGTAATCGCCTCCAGCGCCATCTGCGCGGCCGCGTGCTGCGACTTATCCGCTTCTGATTCCAGGATGGCCTCGAGCACGGGCACCGCCCCGTCCGCTTTCGCCCCATAGCCGCCCAGCAGCTCGATCGCCTTGCCGCGGGGATTGCCACGCTGGCGACTGAGATGCGTCTTGTCCGCCGCCGCCGCGATCAGCTCCGGGATCAAGGTCTCCCCATCGGGATCAAGCGTCGCCGCCATGTCCATCACCTCGCCCAACAGCTTGCCACCACCGCCCTCCGGCGGATGGCGCAGCAGCGCAAGCAGTGCCTCGAGCCGCTCCTTGTCGTCCGCCCCGGGATGCGCGTTGAGCAGCGACACCGCCGTGCTCGGCAGCGTATAGGCGGAGACCGGCTTGTTCAATGCCTGTATCGCGGCCTGTACCGCCACCGCAGGCGACGGGTTCAGTCGGCTGATTGCCCGGAGTGCAGCGGCACGGACCCATTCCTCAGGGTCCTGCACCAGCCCTGCCAGTGCCGGTAATGCCGGTGCGGCCGCCTCGCCAAAGCCGTCGATGACACTGGCCGCCCGCACCCGAACCCAGAAATGGTCATCCTCCATCAGGGCAGTCAACAGCGGCACCTGCGCCTCCAGCAAGGCGATCTCCGGCGCGCTGGTTTCCTGCTGACGATAGTGGGCCAACGCCTTGCCGATCACGTTGCAGACCGCACTACGCATCTTCCAGTCCGGATGATTCGCCTGCGCGAGAGCCGCCTCGATACCGTCTGGCCCCTTCCCAACAAGGGCATTCTCTGCCAACTGGCGCACGGTGGCCACGCTGTTTTCAAGGTCCGACAGCAGTTCGGCTACCGGCTTCAGGTCGTAGCGTGCCTGCAAGGCCGCCGCCATACGGTCGCGGATCTCACGCACGCGCAGCGTATCATCCACCCCCGGATAGTCAGCCATCGGCGGGGCGTCGATCCGGTCTACCGCCAGCGTGCGTCGCTCCGATAGCGAGCGGACAAGCTCCAGCCCCACATCCAGATGATTTCCGCCGGCTCCCTGTGCCGAGGCCATCACCGCGAGACAGTTTTTACCTGCTTGCAACAAGCCCAGCGCCGAGTCATCCAGCTCAATCGTTGCATAACCGCTCCGCTGCCCGCGCACGGCATCGACCACCAGCACGCCATTGAGATAAACCCGCGTTATCGCGGGGCGGACGGTCTGCAACCGTACACGCAGCTTGTCACCCACGGGGGGGTCCGCCACACTGAACGTGCGCCTGGCCACCACCGCGCCATCCGGATGCGGGCGTCCCGGTTTCGCGTCATCAGCCAGCACGATCCCTTCGTCCTCCGGCCAGGTGCTGTCATCATACTCCGGCCGCTCCCAGCCGTCGGGCAGATCCTCGATAGCGGCGACCAGCAGCGTCCGCCATGACGGCGGGACTAGCTGAGCGGTCGGCGCGAGCGGTTCCCAGACCGGCTGACGCAGCGTGGGCAGCCCCTCGAGTAACCGCCGAGCCTGCCAACCCTGCGCGGTCCAACTCATAACCGTGATCGACTTCAGCGCCGCCCAGGCCTCCTTGTAGCGTTTATCCTCGCGCACGACCCAGGCCACCCCGTCGTCGGCAAAACGCGCCTCCAACGCCGCCAAACGCGCATCCCCCCCCTGCTCACCCCCCAACCCACGCTTCAGCGCCTGGAACTGCTCTAAAGCATGATACGCAGCACCGTTGGCTATATTGCTCTCAATCTCCAGCAGCGTTTGCTCGGTCGATGCGATCAGCAGCGCACGGGCAGCTTGGAGCTGCTCGAAACCACGCGTGTCGGTTTCGGATTCCAACGCATCCGGAGAAATGGCTGCCAGCGTCTTATCCAGAGCCTTCCACGCCCTCACCCGGTAATGCCGGCGCGCGGCACGCAGTGCCGACGACGTCAGTTCCGTATTCGGACTAAAGACGCTTGGCGGCGCACCGAGAATACGCAGGCGGTGCTGCGGCAAGGCATAGGCCAGTCCGATGCCACCAGTGGTGAAATCACCACCGAAATAGACGTAGCCGGAATCGTCGAACCGCGTCAGGGCCTCCTGATAGGGCAGGTGCACCAGTTCACCCTTCCAGGTTCTGGCTAGATGGTAGTACCAGTCCTGGTAATCCATGAACGCGCGAAAGGCCTCCGGTCCGGCCAGCGATGCCCCGAGCGGTCCCCAGAGAATCGAGAAGAAGCCGCCGGTATGTCCCTCCTCTCGCATCCAATAGCTCATGGCTACCGACTGACTGAAGGCGGCGGCTTCCTGTTGCCTACCGGCCAGGTGCATCAAAACCGCCGCCGAGGCATTCTTGCCGTTGTCATCCAGCATGCCGCCGGGCATGTGGTCGCCATACGGCACGCTGCCGATTTCCGCATAGCGGCCGAAAAACGCCAGTGCCTTGTCAAGCGCCTGCTGATCGACATTGATACCGCACTCCTTTGCCAGCACCAGCGTCATGGCATCGACGATCCCCGGCTGGTTGAGCGCGCCGTAGCCCTCTGCCGGACTCTTGTGCCCCCACGAGCCGCACTTCATCTGCCCCCTCGTCAGCTCATCGGCAATCCAGGCCAGTTTTCCAAGCACGGAATCATCGCCCGTGGCGAGGTAATACTCCGCCAGCAGCAACCCGCCATAGCCCATTGGCCAGTTGTTGTAATCGATCTTCAAATAGTCCAGCGAGTCCACGTAATAGGCGAATCGGCGGGCACCATCCAAATATAGACTATCGCCCGAGGCCAGTAGCAGCAACCCGCCTAGGAATGATCCCATCTCGCCATCGGTGGGAATCTTGCCGTTGGGCAGTTGCACATCCAGCAGCGACCGACAGGCATCCGACAGGATTTTGCGGGACTTCGCATCGTCAAATGGCCAGCCGGGTGTGTGGGCACCCAGAGCCGGCAACGGGATCGACACGGATTGTGGGCTGCCATCGCGCAGCACGTCCAGCACAAGCGGCTCACCGGTCGACTCGGCCCTGCCGATGGCATTGCCGAGCGTGATACGCGGATCCGCCTCGGGGCCGAAGGCGATGCCATCGGCACCGGTCACGACATCGCCGAGTTCCAGTGCCCCGTGGGCGGGCGATCCCTGGTCGATACGCATGACCTGGAAGTGGTACCCCCGCATCCAGGCGGCGGCACCCGTGGGCCCCATGTTCATGTGGCAGGAAAGCTTGGCCCCATGCGGGGAGTAGACCACCGCCTTGGCGGATGCCGCAAAGGCGGACGACGGCAACCAGCCGAGGAGAACGCAAAACAAAGCCATCTTAACCGCACGTCTGTTCATAAACACCTTTCTAGTCTGTAACTTCCCTGTTTTCAACTCTTAGAGGCTCTTGCAAAGGATAATGCTACAGCTCCGAACCAACGGAACGTCTGGCATATCCTCCTCGCCCTTGTTTCCTATAGGCAGTACCATGCCGCCGCCAAACACGATGCGCGGGATATTAGCTCGGATGCCTGTGATTACCAACCATTATTTTAAAATATATGTAGCTATTTGTATTATTGTATGCTACATGATCATCATTGTTTTCAAGCGTGTAGATAAGGCAAATGGAGGATTTGTTATGCAGTCAGAGGCACTTGCAGAACCCCTCGTGGTGCCCGCTTGAAGCCGGGCACCACGAGGGGTTCTGCAAGTGCCTCGATTACGATCAAGAAAAAAGTTGGCGCACTCACCCTGCATCACCCGACGCCGCCCCACGGCCAACCGATCACGGCCAACCGCCAACTGCTTTACGCCCAGATGCCGCCCACCGCTGTACCGCAGCGCGGGCATTGGCCCCCTTCCAGATGCTGGCTTTGCACCCGCATGTCTTGACGCACCAGCAGTAGCGCGCCGCATTCCGGGCAAACGGTATTGGCCGATCCACCGAGATTGCCGGGATAGACATACTTGAGACCGGCCTCGCGCCCGATCACTTCCGCCTTGTCGAGATCCGGTTGGGAGGTCGGCCGGATATCCAGCAGCCGGAAAGCAGGGCGGAAGGCCGTGACGTGCCAGGGAATCCCCGGATCAACGCCGGCAATAAAG
>CAZOXS010000480.1:0-5624 GCA_964583785.1 uncultured Victivallales bacterium | reverse complement strand
GCAGGAGCTAATGGCTGTGTATTCTACAATGATACAAATGCATTTAATGGTATCGGATGGTGCGATAAGTGCCTGGAAATACTGGATCAGTGCCTGATGATCCTTAGGCTTGGCGTCTTTGGTGGTCGTGATCCGGCCGCGCGTGGCGTCGCGGAGGGCGGCTTCGTACCAGAGGCGGTAGGCATCCTTCTTGTTTGGGCTGATGCCGGTGCGGATGCAGTAGTTCTCCCAGGCGATTTTAACGAGAGGACGGTAGATGCCGTTGAATTGTTTCGGGTTCATGCGAACAGCTCCTGTTGTTTCGGGCGTGAGTGGAATTTACCTGATAATTCAGCCCACCCGGCCAGGCGGGCTTTGCGACGCACCGTCGCCTCGCGGAGCTGCATTCGCCGGTGACGGCTGTGGAGGTTGTGAATGTAGGCATTGAGATCGTCCGGCTCGGTCGGGATATAGAGGCCGGTCGCACCGGCAACGATCGGCCAGGGAAAATCGCAAAGCTGCTGCTCGATGATCTGCTCGACCTCACGGCGCGAGCAATCAACACGCTCAGCCAGAGTCGCGAGGGTCACGGCGCGTGCCTTGCCCCGGCATGACTGGAGTTCCCTGCAAACTCTGCTGAATGTGTCCATGATTATGCTCCTGAATTAGATGGATGCGATCTGTCTAATAAACTGTTGGCTTCGGGAAAATACAAACCGCACTTGTGACACAGCATGTCTTTTCCCCTGAATGCATGATCGCAGCCAACATCCCGCCGGACCGCACCGGCTACCGCCGGAAGTTCAGCGGGGGCGTTGGCTTACGAAGAATGAGAATAATCAATCTCCCACCCATCTTGTTTCAGTCGAGCGTGGTCGCAAGCCGGTCCGCCTATTACTTGAACCTCGGGCACCTCCGCCCAAACCACGGCCAACACCGTGACAATCAGCGATCCGACGCTGACACACTCACCGGAGCGAGGCACGCCGGGTAACGTGACAGCGTTCTTCGCGTACTTGTGCGCAACAGGCTCATCGCTCGCCCCGTGCATCCATAACAGCATTTTCATAATCATTCTCCTCATTCCCCGTGTTAGTTGTAACCTTGCTGGATGGGGAGCCCAACAAGGCCAATGGACGCTATCGGCTAACCGCCGAAGCGTCATTGCTGGCGTTGAGTTTGAATGACCAGCGCAGGATGCAGTACGCCAGGATGAACTGCACGATTCTGTCAGCAGCTCCCAACAAGCTTATTTCCGTGATCGAGGCATGAATCATCATCATGGCTAGAGCTATGACAAACTCCTTGCGCCGGATGATGTCTGTAAGGATAGACGCTACAGGCTTTTTCATAATACTCCTTAGAACGGGGTGATTTCTGACCAGGTTATGAGCTGGCCGGTGAAGTGGCCGGTGTTGGCGATGAACCAGGCGTAGAAGGCGTCTACATCCGGGAACCCGTCCGTGATGGCGAGCACGGACATCTCGATGTTGCCCAGGCGACGCTGGCCGCCGCCGGGGCAGTCCTGCAGGAAGACGCCGCGCTGGCCTTTCCAGCGGATGATGTCGATCTGGTTGGCGCTCTGGCAGGTGCTGACGCCCAGGCGGCGGCAGGCTTTTGTGCGCATGCCGGTGTAGTGGTAGAGGGTGTCGCCGAGCTTGACCGGGACCTTTCGCAGTGCGCGAATGGTCTGGAGCTTTTGCCCGGCCTCGACGGCCGGGGCGAACTGTTTGTGGTAGCTCAAGGCTGGCATGGCTTATTTCCTCCTGGCGGCGGCTAGAATGACGAATGACAGGGCTATGGTCAGCCGGTCAACCGGGTCGAGGGCGATTACCTTGCTGCCGATCACTGGCAGGAAGTAGATCAGGCCAAGTGTGGCGGCGCTGATCACGAGGATGCCGAGGCATCCTTTGAGGGTTGATTTCGGGTCTTGTTTGGGTGCGTTCATTGGATACCTTTCTTCCGGCGGCAGGCGCTGACCGGGTTGTGGAAGTTGATGATGCAGCCGTAGAGGCTGCACCAGCCGGGCTTGTAGATCGGGCAGCCTTTGCAGGTTGGCTCGGGTTTGGTGGTTTCTTTTGTGGCGGGTATGGTCATTTCTTCTCCTGTTCGTTTTCACAGCGGATGCAGATGTCCATGCTTTCTTCGCAGGACTCCCCGCAGATGTCGCAGACGTGGCCCGTGCCGTCACAGAGCATGCAGGCTTGCTCGCCGTGTTTGATTCCGTCGCCGGTTTCGTTGCAGGCTATGCAGATCATGATATTTCCTTAGATTAAGTGAACCGCGTCGCGGCATATCAGTTGTTTTGCTCTGCTCATTCTGGCGGCAATGAGCTTGTTAATGATGCTGTGGATCCCGTGGCCGGCGAGGGTCAGCAGAATGCCAGCCTGGAAGCTGGCGGCGCAGAGTGCGTATACTGTAGTCATGTCGATCTCCTTACAGGCTGGCAATGTCCAGCGTGATGGGTTGGGGTTTGGCGTCGGGGGCGAGGCGGACGGCGACGCGGATGTAGTCGCGAAAGGCGACGGTCCGCTCGCATATTCCTATAATTGCCATAGCCTGCTGCCATTTTTGGTGTCTTACCGGCATTTTGCGTAGATCCCTAATTCGCTGGCGATCTAAATTCCCGTTCTTCCTGGGTTGGAATGCACCTGTTGCAACGACTCCAAGATCCTCTATATTCTGGCGTGCTTTTGCTGTCGCAGCATCGGTGACGATTATTGACTCACGCATCTCCTTAACGGCTTCTGTTATGAGTTGCTGTGCAAGTTGTAGCCGCTCGTCGAACTCGGTGCGGTACTGGCGATCCATGCTGATGGTGATTGAACCATCAAATGACCTGAATTGAAGATTTCCTTTTGCTCCACCCAGGGAAACTCCGGCTGTCTTTTCTGCGGCTTCAACGAGCTTCTCGATATCGGCAATGGTTGCCGATTTCAGTTTTGCCAGGCGGGCCTCTTCATCTGCCCACGGTTTAGCGATGCGTTCGGCGATCTGGTCGCGCAGTTTATCGTATGCTGGCACCCATTTTGCGGAAACGGTGTCGCCGGTTGGATCTGTGTATGTCTGCTTTGCCATGGTCTGTGTTCCTTTTCTGTTGTTGTTTTTGGTCTACCAGTTGTCTTTTTGTGACAGGCTTTCGATTGTGAGATGGGCTTCTACGAATGAAGCCCAACTGATGGGGTCTTTGCGTCGGGCGGCGATTTTTGCGCCGTATCTCAGGCGTTCGCTGATGGCGAGGAGGCCGTGATCTTTGGCGAGCTGCTGGAGCAGTGCATAGGGCTTTTCGTTGATTCCCTGGACGGTGACGACATCGGCGGCTTTAGGCATCTCCAGCCCGGCGTTTTGTGCGATTGCAGAGATGTCTCCGCGTGTGATGGATACGCTTAGGCGGTGGACGCCACGGCGAAGGATCTGCTCCATCTCTCCGCGTGCGCCCTGGTTGATCTTTTCGAGCAGCAACTCGGTGCCGCAAATGACCATTCCGCAGTGTACCTCGTCGTAAATCTCACGGATTACCTCAATGCAGCCGAAAAACGATTGAACGCGATAGGTGTACTGGAGCAGGTGCATCTCGTCCAGGATGAGGACCATATCCGGCGTGAGTGCGTTTTTGATGCGGTCAATGAGGGCGGCAGTGTTGGCTTTGTCGCTTACTCCGCAGCGGGAGCCGATGCGTTTGACCATGCCGCCGAGGCCGCAGGCGGCTTTCATGCGGACATAGACCGTGCGGCCGTGGTTGTTCTCGCTGGCATAGTGGCGCAGGGCCTCGGTCTTGCCGGTGTGCGAGCGGCCAAACAGCATGACGGGGGTCTGGCTCTCGCGGGCCAGGTCGCAGGCGGTCCAGATCTTGCGGGCGGTGGGCGTCATGATGAAGCCGCCCTTGCCGCCACCGGTCAGGCGTTCGCGCTCCAGCTCCACGAAGTTGGCGGCGGCGGCAGCCATCTTTTCCGGGACATCAATCTGCGTGCCGTCCGGGTTGCGGTACTTGCCGGTAAAAACCTTATAGACGGTATTCTCGCCGTAGCCGATGCGGGAGGCGAACTCGGCCTTGTCCACTGGGTGGGCCTCGTCGATGCACCAGAGGAACGCGCTGATCATGGCCTCGCGGCGATCCGGCGAGCAGTGGGTCATGTTGGCCCGGACGGTATGGAGGGAGAACGGCCAGGAGGCGCGGACGTTATTGCCGGCGAACTGGGCGGTCACCGGCGCGGCGTCTTCCTCGATGAGGCTGGTCTCGTAGTTGGCTCTTTCTTCTGACATGGCACTGGTCCTTTCTGTTTTCTGTTTAGGCGTGCTTACAGCAGTGCCGCTGCATTGAACGCCGGTTCTGTTTCGTTGAAATCGTCATCGGTATCGGAATCATCCAGGAGGCTTACGGGCTTGAAGCCCTTGTGCGCCTTCTGCTCGATCTGGCGGCGGGAGATGCTGTCGGCAAGTTCCGGCATGGTTTCTGCCAGTACCGCGACGTTGTTCTCGAGATCGTTGGCGCGGTCGCGCAGGCGCTTGTCGGCCACCGGCCGGAGCTGCTTGAGCATGTCGCGCTCCATCGCCCCGAGCGTGGCCAGATTGGCGTGATCCGGGGCGAACTTGGTACCGGGCAGCAGTACAGGTGCCTTGCCGACATAAGCCCCGTCCGGTGTGGACACAAACGCCTCGCGGGCATTAAGCGGGTTGAAGTGGATAAGCCACTTGCTGCCACGGGTTAGGGCCTGTGTGCTGCCGTCCGGCATCTTGCACCATGCCGCCACCTGGTGCCGGGTGGCGGGCAGGTATTTGTCCGGGACCTGCAGGGTGCCGTCCTTCTCGACATTCAGCATGTCACCAAGGTCATACCCGAGAATCGCCGGGACAATGCTATCAGGCAGGCGGATAAGGTCGCTGCGCTGCTGCATGTAGGCAAACGCCTCGCGGCGGGACATACGGCGGGGCCGCACGCTGCGCGGGTCGGAACGAAGCGCCTGCAGGATAAGGGCGCGCTGCTCGGGCTTCAGGCGGTCAAGTTCGGATAGCGGCTTCCAGTCGCCACTGAAGAGCGAGAACTCATCAACCGAGAAACCGCACTCGTACCAGCCTTCCAGCGTGTGACTGACATCGTCGGCAATCCGGTCATAGACCAGGCCGCATGCCTGGATATAGGAATGATAATCCGGGAACGGGCTTGCAATGCGGTTGCAGAGGTCGGGATTCTGCTCTGCAAGGGCCACGCAGGCTTTCATCAGCGCCTTGTGATAAGCCTGCTTGGCGGGCAGGTCCTCGGGCGCGTGCGCCGGATCGGCACCCTTCTGGCCTGGCAGCAGGGCCATATCGTTCTTATAGCGGCCGTGGGCGGATTCGAGCGCGGCCTTCATGCGGTAGTTGCCGCGCGCGGCACCGGGCAGCAGGCCCTTGGCGATCGGGGCATTGAGCACCGCGCCGGTGCAGAACTCCACGCGCCCGCCGGTGAGTTCCTTGAGCAGCCCCTGGGTGTCGGTCGGTATGCGGGCCGTGCCGTGCTCGCCGATGATCTTGCAGCCATTGGCGTTGTAGCCGATCCGGCAGAGGATGTCCGCCACGAGGTAGCGCATGAACGCCTCGCGGATATGCTCGCGGGTGCCATCCTCGCGCTCGCGTACCGGCTTCATCCCGAAGGTGCAGTAGTGGCC
>CAZOXS010000479.1:0-7822 GCA_964583785.1 uncultured Victivallales bacterium | reverse complement strand
ATGCCCATGTTGAAGACGCGGTACATCTCGTGCCGGTCGACCTTGCCTTTTTCCTCGATGAAGCGGAAGTGCGCAGGCACGGTCCAGGAACGGCTGTCGATCATGGCGCGGCATTGATCCGGCAGGATGCGGGGGATATTGTCATAGAGCCCGCCGCCGGTGATGTGTGCCATCCCCTGGATCTGCAGCTTCGCCATCAGCGCGGTCACCGGCTTGAGATAGCTGCGGTGGATGGCCAGCAGCACATCGGCTACGCTCTTGCCTGTGCCGGGGAAGGGGTCGTTGATCCCCAGACCGGCGGTCTTGAAGATCACCTTGCGCGCCAGCGAGTACCCATTGGTGTGCAGCCCCGTCGAGGGCAGGCCGATAATCATGTCGCCGGGGCGGATGGACTCGCCCGTGATGATCCTGCGGCGGGCGACGGTGCCGACGATCGTCCCGACCAGGTCATATTCGCCCTTCGGGTAAAGCCCCGGCATCTCGGCGGTCTCGCCCCCCAGCAGGGCGCAGCCGTTCTCGCGGCAGGCCTTGCTCAGGCCGCTGATGACATCCTTGAACATGGCGGCCGACAGATTCGAGGTGCCCAGGTAATCGAGGAAGAACAACGGGACCGCCCCCTGCACGAGGATATCGTTGGTGCAGTGGTTGATCAGGTCCTGGCCCACCGTGTTGTGGCGGCCAGCCATGACGGCGACGTTCAGCTTGGTGCCGACCCCGTCGCTACTGGCGACCAGCACCTGATCGGCGCCGGGCGACCGGAACAGCCCGCCGAAACTGCCGATCGAACTGAGAACACCCGGCGTACTGGTTGCCTTGACCATTTTCTTGATGGCATCGAGCCCCTGCATCATCTCGTCGATATCAACCCCGGCCTGCGCGTAAGCGGACTTCTTCTTCTGTGGCTTTGTCATGATTCGATCTCCTGCTGATTTAAACGTGTGCGAGACTATAACGGGTGTCGCGCGCCTTCGCGACTGAAAAATGGATGTCCGTTTTAAGTTGTCTATCGATCGGCTTTCGGGCAAATTGTCAGCTTGTTGATTTGGGTGACCCGGTTGCCGGGTGCGCCCGGCCGGAAAGGGCAGGAAGGAACAGTGCGTGTTAAAACAAAGGATCATGAGTGGTGTGCTGCTGGCGGTGCTGGTGGTGCTGGTGGCCAATTACCTGCCTTCGCCTGCCTGCTGGCTGCTGATTGTCGCCCTCAGTGCCTTGGCGCAGTTCGAGTTCTATAGCATGATGGACGGGGCTGGTTTTCCGGTTTTCCGGGTGATCGGCATGCTGGGCGGGGCGGCGGTGGTCTCCTCGACCTTCTGGACGATCGGACCGGAGGATTATCAGCTGGCGGCGGGCTACCGCTGGGAGAATCTGGTTCTGATGCTGACCGCGCTGGTCGTCTTCGTGCGCCAATTTCCCCAGAAGGACAACGCGCAGCCGGTCACCACGATCGCCTGCACGCTGCTGGGGGTCTGGTATGTCGCCTTCCTGACCAACTACTTTACGCGCCTGGCCTTTGCCTGGCATGACGGCGAATTGCTCCATGCTGTCGGCCCTACCGGGCGCATGATGGTGCTTTACCTGGTCGGGGTGGTGAAATTCTCGGATGTCGGCGCCTATTTCACGGGGCGCTTCCTGGGTCGTCACAAGCTTTATCCGCGTCTTTCGCCGAAAAAGACCTGGGAAGGTCTGGCTGGCGGGGTACTGGCCTCGCTGGTGGTCAGTCTGCTGTTCTGGCATTTCACGGGTGGGGCGCTGGGCAAGTTGACGATTGACCTGGTGGATGCGGTGATCCTGGGCCTGGTGCTGCCGGTGGTCGGTGTGCTGGGCGACTTGTTCGAGTCGCTGCTGAAGCGCTCGTCGGGCATGAAGGATTCCGGCACGCTGATCCCGGGCATGGGCGGCGTGCTTGATGTGCTCGATAGCTTGCTGTTCGGGGCACCGGTGTTGTATGCTTACGCGGTTCTGTTTATGAAATAAAGTGGTCCTGCCGCAAGCTGGGCAGGTTTTTAGGGGGCGTTATGTGGTCATTATTGTTCAGTAAGGTGTATGTTGGACTGGTGGTTGTCGCGTTCTTCGGGGTGACGATCTTCATTCATGAGCTGGGACATTACCTGGTGGCGCGCTGGTGCGGGTTGAAGGTCAATGTGTTTGCCATCGGGTTCGGACCGGCGATCTGGCAGAAGACAGTCAACGGCATTAAGTACAAGATCGGCTGCATCCCGTTCGGCGGCTATGTCGCCCTGCCGCAGCTCGATCCGACCGCGATGCAGACCGTCCAGGGCGGTGATGAGGGCGGGGCGGGGGAGGCCGACGGCGAGGACGACGGGGAACCGCTGCCGCCCGCCGCCCCCTGGAAGAAGATCCTGGTCTCGTTGGCCGGGGCTACCGGTAATGTGGTCCTGGCGATCGTGATCGCCTGGATGGTCTACTGGATCGGCATGCCCACCTCGACGGTTAATCAGGACACCGTGCTGGGGTATGTCGCGCCGGATAGCGTGCTTTTCGAGCAAGGGGTACGCATCGGCGACCGGGTAACGCGCGTCAACGGGCGGGCGGTCGACCAGTGGAGCCACTTCATCCAGGAATCCGCCATGGCTGATGAGGTCACGCTGGAAATCGTGCGTGCCGACGGCAGCGCCGTTAGCGTGACGACGCCGACGACGATCTGGCGCTACGGCATCCGGATGGTGGATGGGGTGGATGCACAGGCCCCGGTGCTGGTCGGGTCGGTCGATTCCGGCATGAGTGCCGCCGCCGCCGGAGTCCAGAGCGGGGACCGGATCATGGCGTTCGACAACAATCCGGTATTCAGCATTACGCATCTGATCCAGTTGGTGGACGCGAATCGTGATCGCACGGTGGCAATGACTGTGCAACGACGGATTGATGGGGACATGCGCGAACTGGTGCTGCCTGTGACGCCGGCCTACGACGAGAAACACAAGCAGACCCGTATCGGTATCGGTTTCGATATGCCAAGCGAGCAGCTGGATACGAGCGTCAAGGTGCATCCGGAACCGATGACGCAGATCCGGCACCACGCCTCGGCGATTCTGCGGTTCCTGCGCGACCTGGTCAACCCCCGCAAGGCCAAGCGGGCCGCGGGCATGGTGGGCGGTCCGGTGGCGATCATTTCGAGCTATTTCGGCATGATCCAGGCCAGCTTCATGCTGGCGGTCTGGTTTACCGGGTTCCTGAATATCAACCTGGCGATCATCAATCTGCTGCCGCTGCCGGTGCTCGATGGCGGGCATATCGTCTTCTCGCTCTATGAATGGATCTTCCGGCGGCCGATCCATGCACGGGTGATCAATTTCCTGGTCAATGCGTTTGCCGTCCTGCTGATCGGGGTGTTTCTGCTGCTGAGCTTCCGCGACGTGGGCCGCACCTCGCTGGGGGATTACGTGCGCGGATTGTTCGACCGCGAGCCGGCCGCGGTAGAGGCGGCTGAGGCAGATGAAGCGGTGGAGTAGGGCGAAAGATTAAGGTAAAAGATTAGGGGTGAAACTTATTCAATCGTCAATCGTTCTCGTCGCCCGCTCTCGTCGGCCGGTTGACGAGAGCGGGCGACGAGAGCGGAATACGAGTTTGGAAAACTATTGGAGTTACAGGGTAGAAAGACCGAATTGAACGACTGGATCGATATACGCAAGGACGAGAAGCACGTGGCGGCCGAGCGCGCCAAGGCGCGTGAACTGAGGCGCAGTCCCTGGTGGCGCGAGCAGCTCCGCAAGGGCGTCTGCCACTATTGCGGCAAGCAGGTGGGGGAGGAAGCACTGACGATGGACCACGTCGTGCCGGTGGCCCGCGGCGGGCGCAGCACCAAGAGCAATGTGGCGCCCTGCTGCGAGGCCTGCAACAAAAGCAAACGCTGCTATACCCCGGCGGAACTGGTCATGCAGGAGCTGGGACTGTAGGGTTGCCTCACTCCGATTCGCTGAGGCGTTTCTGGTCTTCGGCATTGAATAGCGCGTGGGCCTCGCGGATGGCCGCCACCAGCCGGTCGGCGAGCGGGTGATGCGCGAGGCGATGCCGCAGCGACTGCCAGTCGGTTTCGTCCCCTGCCTTGGCGCCGGCAAACCAGTGCCCGCCATTACCCAGCAGGTTATAGCGCATCTTGCCGTAGTCGTGCATATCGAACGCCTTGGCCATGCCGAACATACGCGCAATGTGGTAGACTGGGATCTGGCTGGGGGTGTCGTCGATCTCGGGAATTCCACGGTTCCACTGGGCGGCCCAGTCCGCCCCCAAGGCCTGCACGAAAGCCGCTTCGAGCCGCTGGAGCACGGGATCGATGTGCTGACGGGCGTCGGGAATCAACGGGAGCACCTCCAGATGTGCGTCCAGATCCGCAGGTCTGGCAATCCCCAGGCTGATGGTATGCACATCGCTGCCCGCCAGGCAGAAAAGGTCATTGAACCCCATCGGGCTCAAGGGCGCACAGAGCTGCGTCAGTTTCGCGGGCGGGGTGTAGAGCTTGCCGCCCTTGTCGTTGGGGCTGATGATGAAAACCCCCATATCGCGCGCGGTGGCGGCATCGATCGCCGGGCGGTTCCACTGGTCGAAATAGTACCAGTGCAGGTTGACATAGCTGAACTCGCCGGACTCGATTGCCTTCAGGATTGTCGGCAGCGGCCCGTGGGTCGAGAAGCCCACGTGGCGGACCCGCCCGCTGGCCTGCAGCTTGCGTGCGGCACGGAGCGTTCCGCCGTGCAGCGTCTGATCCAGCAGTGCGTCGTTGTTGATGCCGTGGATGCCGAGCAGGTCCACGTAATCGAGCCTGAGGTTGGCCATCGACTGGTCGAATACCTTCAGAAATGCCTCCTCGCTTTCCTTCGGGCCGATCTTGGTCTGGACGATCAGGGATTCGCGCGGGAGGTCCGGTAGCACGCGCCCGAGCTGGATCTCGCTGGTGCCGTAGCCGCGGGCGGTCTCGATGTGGTTGAGGCCGCACGCGACCGCACGGTGGATGCAGGCGGCCAGATTCTCCTGGTTCGCCGCGTCGATATTCTCGAACACGTCGTCCTGCCAGCTTTGCTGATAGCGCATGCCGCCGCAGGTAAAGACGGGCATCTGCAATTCCGTGGAACCAAACCGCCGGTAAATCATATTGGTTGTCGTTGTTTTCATATTTCTGCTTTCTGTTTTCTGCTTTTCCCCTACTTTTCCCCGATAGTCCAGATGCCGTCCCAGTCGGGTGGGGGGGCGGCGGATAGCGTGGTGCAGCGCTTGGCATAGATCGCGGCGACCGGATCGCCGCTGATCGCCGCGAATTGCGCCTGTGCCTGGGTGAAGCCGCCCGCGTAGTAGGTTGCCAGCGCGCTCTGGAAGGCTGCCAGCGGCTCGCGCCGCGCCGCCTCGGTCTCCGGCAGCATCGGCTCGTAGATCGTGATCGGCTCGGATTTGCCGACGACGCGCACGCGCGAAAGCTCGCGCACCGGGAAGGTATTGCCGATGGCCTGGCGCGTGTTCTGCGAGATCATCAGGAACGTGCCGAACTGCTTGTTGATCCCCTCCAGCCGGGCGGCCAGATTGCCGGCGTCGCCAAGGAAGGTGTAGTCGAAACGCTGGTTCGATCCCATGTTGCCGACCACCACCGGACCGGTATTGATGCCGATGCGCACGAAAATTTCGCTACCGTAACGCGCCTTCAGATCCGCGCGCATCGCCGCCAGTTTCGCCTGGCATTGCAAGGCCGCCCGAACCGCGCGTTCGGCGTGGTCGGCCAGTTCCAACGGCGCGTTCCAGAAAGCGATGATCGCGTCGCCTTCGTACTTGTCGATCGTGCCGCCGGTCTCGAGGATGATGTCGGTCATGGCGGTGAGATATCCATTCAGCAGTCCGGTCAATTCGGTCGGGGAAAGTTTTTCCGAGATGGAGGTGAACCCCTGGATGTCCGAGAAGAAAATCGAGAGCACCTTCTCCTCGCCGCCGAGCGTCAGCCGGTCGGGATCCGCCATCAGCTTCTCGATCACGATCGGACTGAGATACTGCTTGAAGGCCCCCTTGATGAAACGCTTCTGGCGGCCTTCCACGGCGTAGTTGACGATCACGGCCGCGATCATTGCCAGTGCGGTGGCGGTGATCAAGGGCGCGACCGGCAGCCACCAGTCAAGGCGATCAGCCGCAAACCCCGCTGCGATTGCCAGGGCACAGGCTGCCGGGAGGGCGTACACCGTGGTGGTGCTCTTGCGACTGACGCGAATGGCGCACCCCCCAACGATGGCAAACAGGAGCACGAAGGCAAGCGTGACGGGCAGAGGACATTCACGCAGGAAATCGCCGGAGAGCAGATTGTCCAGAAACGTGGCATGTACCTCCACGCCGGGGTAGGTGCCGCCCATCGGGGTCGGTTTCAGATCCATCAGGGCGGGGGCGGTCGCGCCCAGCAGGACGATCCTGTCCTTGAGCAGCGCCGGATCGATGAGCGGTTCGCCGCCTTCCTGCAGGCGCGCCTCGGATTGCAGGATGGCCGTTGCATTGAGCGCGAGGTGCGTCTGGGTCGGACCGCGGAAGCGCAGCAACGCCATGCCGTCGCGGTCGAGGGGGATAACTCGCTCGCCGATATGGACCCGGCCGGGTTCCAGGCGGATGGGCGTATTGGTGTCGGTGGCTAGCAAGCCCGCCAGCCCGAGGTTCGGAACGATCCGGTTGTCGAATACGCGCAGGGGCGGAACCCGGCGGAAGCTGGCATCCACGTCTGGCTCTGCGCCGACATTGCCCAGTAGGGTTGCATTCGTCGCTACCTCGGGGATCGGGAACGACGCGGCGGGGATGGTCGCCTTCTGCCGGAACGCTGGCGTCATGCCTGCAATCGCATCGGCCAGGGGGAGGGGATTCGCGGCACCTGGCATCCACTGGGTTGCCAGGCCGGAGTCGGCCTTCTCGCTCAGTGTGATCGCGATCACTACCGGCAGCCCGCTGGCGATGGCTTGGCCGAATAGTTCGTCGTCACTGACGCCCGACCCGCTCGGTTCGGTAAAGATCAGGTCAAACACGACGGCCTTGGCCCCGCCGCGCCGGCAGAAATCCAGAATATACCCATAAATCTGGCGTGGCCAGGGCCAGCCGACGCCGAAAAGGTCACGGGCATTCTCCAGGCTGACCTGATCGATCATGATCGTGCAGACCGCGTCCGTGGCTTCGCCCGGTGCGGCCAGCAGGCGGCTACGCCAGTCGCGGATCGGCCGCTCCATCCAATCCAGCGCCCCGGCGACATGAAGCCCGCCGGCCAACAGCGCCGCCGCCAGCCCGATGCAAAAGCCCTGTAACAGCGTTTTCATAATCAAATTCCGCCGAGGGCGGTGTTGAAGCGGGCCTGCCGCGCAGGGTGCTCCGCTTCGGGCGTGACCGTGCCGATCAGCTTCTTCAGGTCCTTGATGCGGTCCTGCGGGTCGGGATGCGTCTTGGCGAAGCCGCGTGTGTCCTTCTCGAGGCGGCGGCTCATCTCGCCGAGCATGTTGATCAGGCCGGTGGGATTGTAGCCCACCCGTTGCAGGATCACCACCGCATCGGCATCCGCCTCGCGTTCCAGCTTACGGGCATAGCCGCTGTTGGCCAGGGTGGAGGTCACGTCGCTGATCGAGCCCTCGAAGACCGTGGTCATCTCGGCCAGTTGCTGCCCGCCGAGGTTCTTGGCGGCCTCGGTGCCGAGAATGGTGAAGGCCGAGGTCCAGCGGCTGCTGTTGATCGCGCGAAGCCCGTGCTCGCGCTGGACATGACCGATCTCGTGGGCCAGTACGGCGGCCAGCTCATCCTCGCTGCGGCAGCAGTGCAGCATGCCGCGCGAGAGCAGGATAAACCCGCCGGGCGCGGCGAAGGCATT
>CAZOXS010000478.1:0-5649 GCA_964583785.1 uncultured Victivallales bacterium | reverse complement strand
CGCCGACGGAAGGGCCGCTGGAGGGTGATGTGGACATCTGGTGGCGTGGGCAGCAGGGCAATATCGGGTTGACGCTGACGCTGGCTTATCTGCTGAAGCGCAGCGAACGCTGGTCCGGGAAGCGCGTGACGCTAAAACGGGTCGTAGCGGACGAGGCGGAACGCGTCGAAGTCGAGAAATCGCTGCTTGAATTTGTCCGTGAAAAACGGCTGGATATGGCGGTGGAACTAGCGGTGCGTGGGGCGGAACCGGTTACGGAACTGATCCACCGCTCATCCGCCGGTGCTGCGCTGGTGTTTCTCGGGATGCGGGCACCGCAAATGGACGAGACGGTTGCCGACTATGCGGCCTATTACCGACAGCTGATCTCGGCGACGGCAGGCCTGCCCGCCGTGTTGATTCTGGCTGCCGGTGAGGTGGATTACCGCAAGATTGTGGGATTGCGATAAGGATTCGGATTCAGATGACGCGTAGAACAAGGGGATGACTATGAAGACGAATTGGATCGATCGGATAATCGGGCCGGTGGTGGCCCTGGTGGCGTTCGGGGTGTACTGGGCGACGCTGAGCGAGGGGGCGTTCCCGGGCGTGTCGGCTACGCTGGTGGTTTCGCATCTCGGGCTGTACCCGCAATTGTCGCCCGCCTCGCCGTTGTGGTCGCTGGTGGCGCGCGGGCTGGCTGGAGTCTCGGGGGACCAGGCGGTGCAGGTGCTGAACCTGCTGAGCGCGGTGAGCGCGGCGGGGGCGGTGTGGCTGCTATACAGCTTGATGCGCCGCGGGATTGTGTTCTTCATGGACGAGTACCAGGTGACCGCTGGGCGTCGCCGTGCGGCCTCACTGGTGGCGGGCATCGCGTCCGCCCTGTTCCTGGCCTTCTGCATGCCGTTCTGGAGCGTGGCGACGCGGGCGCATACCGCCGCGTTCGATGTGTTGCTGGTGCTGCTGCTGGCGCGGCTTTTCGTTGCCTATGCCCAGACCGGGCGTGTGGCGGCGGCGGTGGTGCTGGCTGTGCTTTACGGGCTGTGTCTGGCGGAGTTCGCGACGCTGCTGGTGCTGGGACCGGTGTTCGGCTTCGCCATGCTGTACGTCATGTGGAAACGCGAGGACCTGCGCGGCTGGTTGCCCGCCGTGCTGGTGGTCGGCTTTGTGGCCGCGATGCTGGCGACGTACCTGGTTGCCGCCTGGATGTTCCATGGCACTCCCGGCTACGCGATTCGCGGTTACAAGAGTTTCTGGCAGATCCTGCATTACATGTGGCGCGACCAGTTCTTCCTGATTACCCGCAGCCTGCCGCGCGACGGCTGGCTGGTGATCCTGTTCGTGACGGTGGTGCCCTGGGCGGCGATGTTCGCGGTGGCGCGGCGGGCGCTCAACGATGAACGCGACTGGGGACTCTACATCCTGCACGCGATCATGACGGCGCTGGCGATCGGGCTGGCGATGAACATGTCGCTATCGCCCTGGGCGATGCAGGGCTGGCACCGGCTGCTGGTGACCCCGTATGTACTGGCGGCGATGGTGTACGGTTATCTAGCTGCCTTCTGGCTGCTGATGCCCGGCACGCGGCGCGATAGCGAATCGGTGCCAGCCCGAGGGCTTGTGCGCCTGGTGGTTGGCATTGCCGTGCTGGCCGGCATGCTGGGCGTCGTGCTCTGGCGTCCCTGGCCCAACGCGAAGGTCGTCGATACCGGCCCGGCACGCATGATCAACACCGTGGCGGATCAGGTGGTGGAGAGCCTTGAGGGGCGGACCTGGCTGGTGACCGACGGACGGTTGGATAACCATCTGCTGCTGGCGGCCCGCCGTCGGCAGATCCCGCTGCGCGTCCTGAACCTGCAGGCTGGCGGTACGCTCTATCAGGATTATGTGGCGAGCCTGTTCGATGACGTACGCCTGAAAAACCTCGCGAAATTGAGTCTCACGGCGCTGCTGCGGGAATGGCTGGCACCGGGCAGCGAGGCGGCCGCCCAAGTCGCGGTCCTCAACGATCCGGACCTGTGGGTGCGCCACGGCTTCCATGCCGTGCCGAACCGTCTGGTCTTCTTCGGGGTCCAGGATATGGCGACCCTTGACGCGGCGGCGCTGATGAACCGCAACGAATCCTTCTGGCCGGAGCTGGAAGCCTGGCTGGCCAGCGAGGCGGCGGCCACCCCGGCGGCGGCCGGTGATGAGCAACAGCGGGTGCCGTGGCCGGCGGCGCATGCGGCCATGGCGGCCAACAACCTGGGGGTGTTGATGGAGGATCTGGCGCGGTCGGAAGATGCGGTTCGTGCCTACCGGGCGGCCCGCCGGTTGGATCCGGAAAACGTCAGTGCGCTGCTGAACCTCTGGGCGATGGTGCAGGCCGGACGTGCGCAGGACCCCGATGGCGAGCTGGCGGCAGCGCTTGAGGTGCTGGAGCAGAATCTGGAACAGAAATACCATATCTGGGCGCTTTCGCGGCATTACGGCACCGTGCGCGCGCCGGAAGCGTTTGCGCAGCTCGGCTGGACCTGGGCCTATTCCGGGCGCCCGGAGATGGCCATTGCCCAGATGGAGCGGGCCTCCGCGTTGCTGCCCGATGCACAGCGTGAGAACATGCAGGGGGTGATGGCGGACCTGTACCTGATGGACAACCGGCCACTGGAGAGCGAGGCCATCTACAAGGCGATGCTGCTGCGCGATCCCACCAGTCTGCCGGCGTTGCAGGGCCTCATGCGCATCGCGCTGATGCAGCGGGATTACCAGAAAGCCGATGCCTACCGGTTGCAGGCGCTCGCCAACGGACTGGATCCGGTGCAGGCGGTGCTGCAGCAGGCGTTGATCGAGATCGGTTCCGGGGCCCATGAAGCGGCGCGTGAACGGCTCGAGACACTGCTGATGGACCAGCGTCAACTGGTGCGCGGCTGGGTGCTGCTGGCCGAGGTCGGGTTTGCCTCCGGCAACGAGCGGCTGGTGGATACCGCCCTGCGCCGCCTGGAGTCGATCGAGGGGCGCGGCGGGTTGCATGGTGCCATCATCGCCGGGCGCAAGGCGTTCGAGAAACAGGATCTACCGGCGGCGGCGGAACACTTCGAGGCTGCCTTGGTCCGGCAGCCCGGCAACCGGCGGCTGATCGAGACGCTGCTGCGCCTGGATCTGGCGCTGGGGCGGGCCGAGACCATCCGGCGGCATGTCAAGGTGCTGCTCCAGGAGGATCCGGGGCACGCGCTGGCGCTCTACGTGCGTGGCAGCCTCCAGATCGCCGATGGCGATCTGGTGCTGGCGGAGGATTCGCTGCGCCAGAGCCTGCGGCGGGCACGCCTGCCGATGGCGCTCAACGACCTGGCCTGGCTGCTGGCGGAGCGTGGCGCGTTCGATGAGGCCGAAAGCCTGATCAACGAGGCCCTGGCGGCGAACGAAAAGCAGCCCGCCGCCTGGGACACCAAGGGCGCTATCCTGATGCGTACCGGACGAACTGCGGAAGCCGAGGAGGCTTTCGGACGTTCGATCGCGCTCTTTGGCAACAACCCGACCGTGCATCTGCACATGGGCGAGGCGCAGCTTGCGCTCGGCAAGCAGGAGCCCGTGCGCCGGATGCTCGAGATGCTCGAGCCCTACCGCGAGCAGTTGCCCGCTGCTGACCGTGAGCGCTTCAACCGCCTGCGCGAGGCGGTGCGCTAGCGGGTGGCGGCGGTGTGATGGCGAGGTGGATTGCCGGGTACGGTTATTTTCAAAAGGAATATGGATCATGAGAAAACGTAAGCTTGTGTGTGATTGCTGTGTGGTGGGCGGGGGCATGGCGGGAATGATTGCCGCGATTTCCGCGGCCCGTCATGGGGCTTCGGTCGTCCTGGTGCATGACCGCCCGGTACTGGGTGGCAATGCTTCCAGCGAGATTCGCATGCACATCTGCGGGGCGCACGGGGCCAACAATCGTGAAGCAGGCATTCTGGAGGAGATCCTGCTGGAGAATCTTTACCGTAATCCGACGGCGTCCTACTCGATCTGGGACAGCGTGCTCTACGGCAAGGCGCAGTATCAGGAGAACCTGACGCTGCTGCTCAATTGCTCGGTCAACGCCTGCGAGATGGAGGCGGCGGCAACGCCCGGGGATCAGCCCCGGATCCGGTCGCTGACCGGCTGGCAGGGCACTACCGAGACCTGGCATACGATCGAGGCGAAATTGTTTATCGATTGCAGCGGGGATGGGATCCTCGCGCCCTTGAGCGGTGCCGACTTCCGCATCGGCCGCGAGGCGCGGGCGGAGCATGGCGAAAGCATTGCCCCCGAGGTGGCCGACAGTTGCACCATGGGACTGAGCTGCCTGATCCAGGCCCGCGAGTATCCCGTGCCCCAGCCGTTTATCGCCCCCGACTGGGCCTGCAAGTTCACGCGTCCGGAGGATCTTAACGGGCGCGACATCAACCTCACGCGCACCAATTACTGGTGGATCGAGGTCGGCGGCGACAAGGACAGCATCCACGACACGGAAGTGCTGCGCGAGGATCTGGTGCGGATCGCCTACGGCGTCTGGGACTACATCAAGAACTATTCGCCGGACCGCGAGAAGGCCGCGAACTGGGCGCTGGACTGGAGCGGGTTCCTGCCCGGCAAGCGCGAGAGTCGCCGCTACGTAGGTGACCACATCCTCACCCAGAACGATGTCGAGGCCGAAGGCCGCTTCGACGACATGGTGGCGTATGGCGGCTGGTCGATGGATGACCATTTCCCGGCCGGTTTCTACCACCCGCAGAAGGGGACCATTTTCCATCCTGCGCCCAGCCCCTACGGCATTCCCTTCCGCACGCTGTATTCGCGCAACATCGGCAACCTGTTCTGTGCGGGCCGGAATCATTCGGCGACGCATGCGGCCATGAGTTCGACGCGTGTCATGGGGACCACGTCGCTGATGGGGCAGGCCGTCGGCACCGCCGCCGCGATTGCCGTTCGGGAGGGCGTCGGGCCGCGCGGGGTCTACGAGTCGCACCTGGCCGAGCTCCAGAACACCCTGATGGACGACGATTGCTGGCTGCCCTGGCATGCACGTCCGATGCCGGCACTCTCGCGGCAGGCTGAGCTCACCGCCGATGCCGGCGATCCCGAACCGCTGCGTAACGGGATCGACCGCCCGGTCGGCGAGGCAGGCAACGCCTGGTCCGGTCCCGTCGGCGCGGCCATCACCTATACGTTCCAGGGGCTGCAGGCGGTCAAGCAGGTCCGTCTCGTGTTCGATAGCGACCTGAACCGCAACGCCAACAACATGCCCTCGCGGCATCACCTCAACGTGAACTGGCGCTCCCCGGCGACTCTGGTGAAGGCCTTCCGGCTCGAAGGCTGTGATACCTCCGGCCAGTGGCGTGCGCTGCATACCGAGACGTGCAACTACCAGCGTCTGGTACGGATCGCGCTGCATGCCGAGGTCAGCGCCATCCGGCTGATCCTGGAAGCCACCTGGGGCGCGGATGCCGCCTGCCGCCTCTTCGCCTTCGATGTCGCGTAGTTAATTCGTGTCCTTTCGGCAACAGTGCATGCCTTTGACAGCCGCCCGCTGATAGATTGATTGCCAACAACAAAGGAGGCGGTCAATGAGTGATAATGATGCGAGCGGGATTCTGTCGGAACTGGATGGGGCACGAGCGGAGCTGGAGGCATGGCGGTCGGATCCAGCGAAGAGCAAGCGGATTCCGG
>CAZOXS010000477.1:0-3878 GCA_964583785.1 uncultured Victivallales bacterium | reverse complement strand
CGAGCGGCAGTACCCTTTCTTTGTAGGTCGTGGCACCTTGCCCGACCGCCGAGCATAAGCAGCCCGACTGCCAGAGGCCTTTTGCTCGGATGGACGGGCAAGGGTGGTGCCCGTCCCACCTTCGCTTGATCGCCTTATTTCGTCTGCGATTGTTTTTCCCGGTAGGATTCGACTTCCCAGTTCTCGATGAACTGGCGGGCGCGGTCATCGAGGTAGCGCACCCCGCCGAAGGCGGCGGCGAGCTGCCGGATGAGCGCACCGTCAAGCGCGGCATCCCACGCCAGTCCGGCCGACTTGGCATCCTTGCCGACGGTGTAGACGCCGTCCGAGCCCACGATGATGCGTGGGGCGTAGCCGTACTGCCGACGATAGGCCGCTATCTCTTCCGCCAACCAGTCGCCGCTGTAGGGGAATGCCTTAGCATAGACCATGTGATCAGGCGTCAGCGGTCCTTCCGCCACGGTGATCGGACTTCCCCCAGCCACGGTGCCGGCTTCCAGTAACGCCTTCAGTTGCTCGACTTTATCACTGGCAGGGCTGGGTGGTGGCATCACAGGCAGCGCGCAGGCAATACCGGCGGCCTGATACTCGGCCTTCAGTGTCTCCATCACCAGTCGATACGTTTCCCGAACGGTCTCAGGTGTGTTGCCCGCGATGAAGATCCCGTGGTTCTGCAGCAGGATGATCGTGGGTTGCCTGCCGTGCTGCCGCTTGTAGGCGGCCAGGCGGTCACGCACGTCGATCGAAAGCGTGAAACCGGGATCGATATAGGGCACCCACAGGGCCTCCGGGAAAAGCCGGGCCACCGTGGCCTCGGCGTTCTGCGAGCAGGTCAGCCCGTTAACCAGCGAGGGGTGCGTGTGGATGACGAAGACGGCCTCGATCAGGTCGTGCAGCGGGGTTTCGACCGAGGGGCGCGCTTCGCTGCCGGGACGGCGCGAGGCCATCATCATGTCCTTGACCACGCTCTCCCGCTCGGCGGTATCCGTCGGTGGCGTGAAAGTATACAGCGCCGAAAGCTTTTCGCGGTCGATCGCTACGAATTTTCCGGGTGTCATATCGGCCAGCGAGGTGCCGGAGGGTTTGATCCAGAGCGTGTCGGCGTTCTTGGCCGACGAATTGCCGCCGCCACCGAAGACGTAATCGGCCTGCCCGAATTCGTGTGACAGCGCGGTTAGGGATGTGAGCAAAGACGGTGCTTCCATGGTGTCACCTTTTCATTATTGTTCAGGAAAAATAAAGCTCCACTTTACCTGCCCTTGTTGGGTTATGCCATAAAAAATGGCAGGTTTATGCATTTTGCTGTGTGTATGGCTTAAGCAAAGGCGGGGCAGGGGATTGCAGCGGCTTAGCCGCAGTGCATTTCGGGGCCGATGTGGCTATCCTGTAGCAGGGGCTAGAGTCTGTATCCATCCCGTCATCGTCTCCGGCATCAGGGAAAACCCTACGGAAGGCGTTGTTGAATAAGGTGTTAGCGGATGCTTTCTCATTCCTTTTTTAACATGCTTCTGCTTGACAGGCGGGGGCTGCTAGGTGAATAGTGTGAACATGAATACCACATCCGTATTTTGGTGTTCTACCACTCGCGTGGTTTTTGTGTCAGAATCATAGGAGGGAATGAAATGATGTTAAACCTGCGCCAAGTCGCTGTTCTTGGTCTGTATTTAATCTTGGCCATCCACACATCATTCGCCTTTACTGGCACGGAGTGGGTAGAGGTCACCAATTCTGCTGCCTGGCCGTCAAGACGCGATTCCCAGGGCGTAGTCTTTGATGGCAAGATGTGGCTACTGGGCGGCTATATGGTCAATGACGTCTGGTCCTCCACGAATGGTGCCGACTGGACTCAGGTCGAGGCTTCAGCCCCATGGAGTTCGCGTGAAGGGCACATCGTCCTGAATTTCAATAGCCAGATGTGGGTTATGGGAGGCGACGGAAAGAACGATGTATGGGCCTCGACCAACGGATTCAGTTGGATGCAGGTACTGGAATCTGCTCCTTGGAGTGCTTCCAATCGAGTCGACGCGCTTGGCCTGGTCTACGACAATAAAATGTGGGTAATTGGAGGTGGCAACCAGTTCGGAGCGACGAACGATGTCTGGAATTCGACGGATGGCTTCAACTGGAATCTGGTGACCCCCTCGGCACCCTGGTCGAAGAGAGCCCCCGTCGGAACGGTCTTCAATGGTAAGATGTGGGTATTTGGCGGTGGTTCATCCGGTGCAAACAATGACGTCTGGTCTTCAACGGATGGTTCCAACTGGGTTCAGGAGACCACAGGCGTTGCTGCAGCATCGCGGCGTTACCGCTCATGCGTTGTCTACGATAATCAGGTCTGGCTAATGGCAGGCGAGTATGCGCAAGAGGTGTACTGCTCGACGAATGGTCTTGGCTTCGTTCTGGCAACCTCGTCGGCACCCTGGTCGCCCGATGCCTACCACATTGATCTCGTCTACGACGATTCCATCTGGCTGTTCGGGCGAACTGGTGCCCGCGACGTATGGCGATCCTCTGGCAGCAATCCAGATTCCGACGGGGACGGCTTGCCGGACAGTTGGGAGATCACGCACTTTGGTGACATGGCGGTATCTAATGGAACCGATGATCACGATGGGGATGGGTTCACGGACGCGCAGGAATATCAGATAGGGTCGGATCCCAATGATGCCATGAGTCCGGGGTATAATGATACGTATGTCTGGACCAATAGTCCTTCGCCCATGCCGCCCTATGACACCTGGAACACGGCTGCGCACGACATCCAGTCGGCCATTGACTGGGCAAGCGCTGGCACGACGGTTTGGGTTACCAACGGCACCTACGACACCGGCGGTATGGCGGGGTGGCCAATCGGTTCGGCGCTGACCAACCGTGTTTGCATTTATAAACCGATTACGGTCGCGAGTGTAAATGGAGCGTCTAATACCGTAATTGAGGGAAGCGGTTTGTTGGGGGAATCCGCCATTCGTGGCGTTTATCTCGGAACGAATGCAGTGTTAACAGGTTTCTCGGTCGTTAACGGGAGTACGCTTGCTATCGGTGATGAAGGTATAGAGCAAAGTGGTGGTGGCATCTGGGCGGAACCTTCCGGTTCGATAAACGATAGTATCATCGCCCACAATCAGGCGGTAAAAGATGGTGGTGGCGTGGTTGGAGGAATACTCAACAACTGCACGTTGACAAACAATGCCGCTGGCGGCAGTGGCGGCGGGGCCGCGGATGTGCATGCGCTGAGCAGTCATTTCGACTCGAATCGGGCCGTTGACGGTGGCGGTGGACTCTGGATTTACGAAGGTTATGGCAGTGCTAGTAACTGTACATTTATCCGCAATGAAGCCTCGAGCGGCGGTGGTGCCTATGGCCAGACAATGGATCCGATGGCTCCCTCGTATCCCGTTATCGTGGGTTCGATATTCATCGATAATGTAGCGACCAATGGCGGCGGCGGGGGTGCTTTTGGTATTGATCTGTGGAACTGCTCGCTGACGGGCAACAGTGCCACCATGCACGGTGGCGGTGCGATGTCAGGCTATGTGACCGATTGTGGTTTTACGAACAACTTCGCCATTATTGCTGGTGGCGGGGCCGCGGATGTGCATGCGCTGAACAGTCATTTCGACTCGAATCGGGCGTTCAATGGGGGTGGGGGCATCTATGCCCATAGCGGGAATCTAGTAGATTCCTGCACCTTCATTGGTAATCAGGCCGCCTATGGTGGTGGTGCTTGGGGCTATTGCGATGAGTTTTCGCCCTTGCCGACCTTTACCAACTGTACGTTTCGTTTTAACGCTGCGACCAACGGATACGGCGGCGGGGTCTCGGATGTGCTTCTTTATAATTCCGTACTCAATCAGAATTACGCAAATTATGGTGGCGGT
>CAZOXS010000476.1:0-27971 GCA_964583785.1 uncultured Victivallales bacterium | reverse complement strand
GCCTACGTTATGTACCGGAGGAAACAGCCACGGTCAACATCGCTGAAGCCAACATCCTGGTCTCGGGGGGACGCGGCCTGCAGCAGCCCGGTAATTTCGATGTCATCGCGGAACTGGCCAAGGTACTCAAGGCCGGCATCGGGGCCTCACGCGCCGCTGTGGATTCCAACTGGGTCCCCTATTCGCACCAGGTCGGGCAGACCGGCAAGACGGTCTGCCCGAAATTGTATATCGCGTGCGGTATCAGCGGGCAGATCCAGCATCTGGCAGGCATGTCATCGGCCGAGACGATCGTGGCCATCAACCGCGATCCGGACGCGCCGATCTTCAGTGTCGCCACCTATGGTATCGTGGGCGATGCGCTGGAGATCATCCCCAAGTTGACTGCGGAGTGTAGGAAAATCCTGGGAAGATAGCCGCCCCAGGCGGCATGAAGGAGGCAGTATGCATGGCAGGTCCGTTTCCCGTTTAGTCCTGGTCGCACTGGCGGCGTTACCCCTGTTCGGTTCAAGCGTGCTGGCCGCGCACAAACAGGATGTCCTGGTCGTGCCTGCGCGACAGCGCACCGTGGCACTGGCGTTTGATGTGCGGGCCATGCGGGACATGGTGATGATCACCTACCGCGGCACAGCCGCGACGAAAACCCCGCTGATGCATGTATGGTCACCGTCCGCCAACGCCTGGCAGGAACTCTCCGCCGAGGCCTATGCGTTCGGACAATTCACACCGGGTCAGCTCGGAACCCTCTTCCTGATCGGTGCCGACCGCGATCTGCCGGCTAGCGTCATCGAAGGCGGCTCGCAAGCCGCGACGGTCGTGCGCATCGACTCGATCAGCATGGCTGAAATCGCCAATACGCTCAACCAGCACCTGTCGTTCTCAACCCGCGAATGGGCGGCTCTGGCCGAACGTCACGGTCTCAAGACCACCGACTTGAACTACGAGCGGCGCAAATGGGGCCGTTTCGGTCCTCCCCGTTCCGACCGCCCCGCCGAACCGGCAAAGTCGGCATTCCCGGACGATGAACTCCCTCAAGACATTCCGGAAGCACCGGAGCCCCAGGCGGAACCCGCACCTGTTCAGGAACCGGTTCCTGTAGCCCCGCCTGCCCCGGTCATCGAACCGGAACAACCGGCACCGTTTGTACTGGATGCCTCGGTGGGAGCCCCGCTGGAACCGGAAAAAGTCGCTGTCCCTGTCGTGGTCGCGACACCGCCTGTGACGCCGGTGGTCATCGAGGAAAAGGGAGCGACAGCGGCCCTGCCGACCATCGGCGAACTGCTTCCCGAAGACAAGTAGAGTCAGACCGCAGACTGTAGACTGTAGACTTTTTCGGCTGACGACTACTTCGAAGAAGCTCTGTAGCCCGCTCGCGCCGCGAGCGTGGCTCCTGCGTTGTACGCGAACGTTACACGCCATCCTCTGACAGCAATAGATCGCTGTCGAGTTCGAAACCGTCACCCAGCTTCGAGGCCAGTGCTTCTGCATCGAGCGCGAAACAAGGGTCGATCTCGATCCGCCAACGCGGCTCGCCATCAGCCGCGCGCGGCACCGCGACGCCCGCCGCCTCCAGCCAGCCCGCGAACTTGCGGACCATATCGCGCTGCGTCGTTGCGGGCGAATCATTACCCTCCGCATTCTTCACCGGCGAGAATTCGCACGCCCGGTCGAATTCGACATTGAGCGCGACCGCCGCATCGGGGATGACATCGAAGATGAACTTCTCGAACTTGCAGGCGTTCGGGGCATCCGGCTTGACGGCATTCCCAGCCGCATCCACATACGGCACTTTCTTGATCGCCTTGTGCAACGGTAACGCGGCCTCCGCCTCCTTTTTCAAGAACGCCACCGCGAAGACATGGATCGCCACGCTGCCGAAGAGCAGCTTCAAGCGTCCGTCCGCGCGCTTCTCCTGCATCTGCTGCGGGGTCAGCTCGCTGTATTCCACAATCATGCTGCGTCCACCCTTGACCGCCACGACACCCAGACCCTCCGCCGGATCGCGCTTGCTGCAGACCTTGATCGAAACGTCGGCACCCTCCTTGAGGTGCAACCCGACAAAGCGCGGATCGGCAATCTCGACCAGCGGATTATCGACCTGGAAGTAGAATAACGAGTGGATACCACGCTGCTCCATATCGGCGAACATCCCCCGGTCGCGCAGCGCGGTAATCGTGCCGCCGTGCCCGTCCGGACTCATGAAGATGCGCCCTGGTGCCTCCAGCAGGATGCGGCCCTCCAGATCCAGTGCCGGCCACATCCCCTGCGTGAAGAAAAGCACCCGTTCCGGCGTCAACCCGAAATACGCATGCTCCTCGAAGAATGCGCGGGTCGGGGCGTCATTCGCCTGGCTGGTCATGATGTAGAACGGGACTTCGGCACCATAGCGCCGTTCCAGTGCCAGCACCTTGCGGGCATGGATCTCGAACAGTGACGCACCGGAAAGCGGCCCGATCGAATAGGCACCCTTCGGCCCCTCGAAGCCCAGCCGTGACCCCTGGCCCCCGGCGACCAACAGGACCCCCACCTCGCCGCGCGAGAGCGCGGCCTCGCCATAGGCCGAGAGCGCCTCGTTGCGTTCGCGCTCCGCCAGCGCCCCCAGTTCGGCCACCGGTGCAGGCTCGATCACATCCGCCGCCGCACCGGCAGACTCCGGTTCCGCCAGCATCGCCTGCATCCGTTTGATCGCCTGCATATCGATCGTCGCGATCTGCGCCAGCAGGGCCTGCTGCGCGTCTGCATCCAGCCGCGCCCAATGCGCCAGCACATGCCCCTGCCCGTTTGTGTCCAGTAAAGCCTTCGCCTGTTCGTAAGTCATCATCAAAATCCCCCTCGTTATCCGTTATCGATTTGCGGCGTTCTCTTACCATCTGTCGCCCGCTGCGTCCAGCAAATCAACTCACGAACCCTTATGAACCCTCCATCGGCCAAGCCTCAGTTGCGGCGCAACTGGGCTACTTTGCAGCCCGCTCGCGCCGCGAGCGCGGCTCGCGCATAAGTCGTGTTTTTGAATTGAAAATGACGGTCGAGTCGCTAGACTGTCCTCCGCCGTTGATCGGCTCATTTCAACACGACTAGCAAGGAACAATACCATGAAGAGAATCCTGTTGACGATCGCCCTGTTCAGCCTCGCCGCCGGCTGCGCATCCACCCCGCCAACCAAGGATCGCGACCTCTCCAACCGCGCGTTCCAGGCAATCCAGGGCGAGAACTACGACCGCGCCAAGGAACTGCTCGGCGAAGCCCTGGCCATCAATCCGAAGAATGCCTACGCCTGGCTGAACCTGGGTGTCGCCCACCAGAAGCTGGAGGAATACGAGGAGGCGCGTAAATGCTACCTCAAGGTGGTCGAACACGCCTGGGATGAGACGGGGTCGAACAAGGAAGCCGACGGGCGCTCGCTAGTCCGTATGGCTCGCGAAAATCTCGAGAAGATGCCGCGCAACTAACCCCTTCACTCTATAGGATCAAGCCCGTATGACCACACCGTTCAATCCCATCCCGTTTGTCTCGCGCGATCTTCAGATTGCCCCCCGTCAGGTAGGCGCCGTCGCCCTGCTTTTTGCCGAAGGCAACACCATCCCGTTTATTGCCCGCTATCGCAAGGAGGCGCACGGCAATCTTGACGAGGTCCAGATTCAGGATATCCAGGAGAAGCTCAGCTACTACACCACGCTCGAGGACCGGCGGCAGACGGTGCTGAAATCCATCGAGGAGCAAGGCAAGCTGACGGACGAACTGCGGGCGGCGATTGCAGGCTGCGAGTCCAAGACCGGTCTGGAGGATCTGTATCTGCCCTACAAACCCAAGCGCCGCACCCGGGCGGCGATTGCGCGCGAGAAGGGACTTGAGCCCCTGGCGGAATTGATTCTCGCCCAGCCCGTCGATGCCGACCCCGCCGCCGTGGTCATGGAATTCATCAACGAGGAGAAGGAGGTCCGCACCATCGAGGAGGCGCTGGCCGGGGCGCGCGACATCATCGCCGAGCAGATTGCCGAGAACGCCCAGATCCGGGCGGCGATCCGCGAAGCCTACTTCAAGCGCGGCATGATCAGTTCCAAAACGGCCAAGGCTGATGCCGTGGCCGAGACCTCGAAGTATAAGGACTACTTTGAATTCAGCCAGGCGATCGCCGACATTCCTTCCCACCGCTACCTGGCGATCCGCCGCGGGGAAACCGAGGGTGAACTGCGCCGCTCGCTGGTGGTGGACGCGGAACCTGAGCTCGCCCGAATCCGCGAACTGTGCACACCGGATCCGCAGTCGCCGTTTGCCGACGAACTGGAGAAGGCGATCCTCGACGCCTACAAGCGCCTGCTGACGCTCAGCGTCGAGATGGACGTCTCGGTCGAGATGAAGATGAAAGCCGACCGGGCCGCGGTCGAGATCTTCGCCAAGAACCTGCGCAGCCTGCTGCTGACCGCCCCCTTCGGCGAGAAGCCGGTGATCGGCATCGACCCCGGCCTGCGGACCGGCTGCAAATGCGTGGCGATCGACGCCACCGGGAAATATCTCGACACGATCACCATCTATCCCAGCCAGGGATCAGAACAGACACGCAAGGCGCAGATCGACCTCGGCTCGTTTATCCAGAAATACAAGCCCAGCGCGATAGCCGTGGGCAACGGCACTGCCGGCCGCGAAACCGAAGCCTTTGTCAAGAGCTTGCTGGGCCTGATGAAAGCCACCGACATCAGTGTAGTCGCGGTCAGCGAGGCCGGCGCATCGGTCTACAGCGCATCGCCCATTGCTCGTGAGGAGTTCCCGGATCTAGACCTGACGGTGCGTGGTGCCATCTCCATCGCGCGCCGCCTGCAGGATCCGCTGGCCGAGCTGGTCAAAACCGATCCCAAGTCGATCGGCGTCGGGCAATACCAGCACGATGTCTACCAGGAACTGCTGAAAGACAAACTTGATGAGGTGGTCGTTAGTTGCGTCAACCATGTCGGGGTGGAGCTCAACACCGCCAGTGCCCCGCTGCTCTCGCGGGTCGCGGGGGTCGGCGAGACGCTCGCCCGTAAGATCGTGGACTATCGCAACGGCAACGGGGCCTTCCGGAACCGGCGCGACCTGCTCAAGGTTCCCGGCCTGGGACCGCGCACGTTCGAGCAGGCAGCAGGCTTCCTGCGCATCCGTGGCGGCGATAATCCGCTGGACGCCTCGTCGGTGCATCCGGAGCGCTACAGTCTCGTGGAGACCATGGCCGCCGACATCGGCCAGCCGCTGGATAAGCTGGTCGGCAATGTCGAGGTTGTCAGCAAGATCAGCATTCGTAAATACGTCAGCGACGCGGTGGGCGAACCGACGCTCAACGACATCATCAGCGAACTCAGGAAGCCGGGCCGCGATCCGCGCGAGCAATTCGAGGACGTCGGGTTCCGCGAGGATGTCACCACCATGGCGGATCTGAGCGAGGGCATGGAGCTCAAGGGCATTGTCACGAATGTCACCGCCTTCGGGGCGTTTGTGGATATCGGCGTCCATCAGGACGGCCTGGTACACATTTCCCAGCTCTGCGACCGCTATATCAACGATCCGTCCGAGGTCGTGCAGGCGGGCGACCGCATCACGGTGCGTGTACTGGAGGTGGATCTGCCCCGCAAGCGCATCTCGCTGACGGCACGCAAGAACGCCCCGGCAACCGGCGGCAGCGGAACAGCGGCACCACGTCGGCAGACGGGTGAACGGCCATCGAACACCGGACTACGGCGGCCCGCCGCCCCCACCCCACCCCGCCAATTCAACGCCAATCCGTTTGCCAACCTGTGATCGGTTAAAAACGAAATTTCAGATCGAGCAGCGGCAGTGCCCCGTAATCCGGTTCGAAGCGCGCGTTCTTCTCGATCGCCCGCGTGCAGGCCTCCAGCCGCCGGCGATTGTAGCGCGCGGCGGCGTCAGCCCCGCCGTAGATGCTGCCCGAATAGAAAGTGACCCCGGCAAAACCCACGACCGCGACGCCGCCCCACTGCTCACGATCGGCGAAGTCGACCACGCCCCAGATGCAAAGCGCATTCAAGATCAGGGAACGCAAGGCATTCGCATATTCGCCCGAATAGGCATAGCCCAGACCGGGCACGAGCCCGAGCAGACCGCCCGCCACCACGCTCTTGTCACACCCTTGC
Source organism: uncultured Victivallales bacterium (assembly GCA_964583785.1). Lineage (GTDB taxonomy): Bacteria > Verrucomicrobiota > Kiritimatiellia > UBA8416 > UBA8416 > UBA8416. The sequence goes on along the minus strand of CAZOXS010000476.1, from coordinate 21,849 downwards.
GAATATTCGTCGATCGCCGTGACGGCGGCCATATCCCCATCAAACGGCGACGCCGCCAGCAGATCGCGCGCCGCCGCCAACTTGCCGGTCTCGACCTTGACCGCCGCCAATTGCAAGGTGGCCAGCCGCCGAACCGGTTCCTGCCGCGATTCATCCATGAGGGATTCGAGATAGAACGCCGCTTCATCCGGTCGGCGCCACGATCGGTTGTTTCCGGCACGCAGCAGGTAGATCTCGGTTTCCAGCGCCGGCGCCGCCTCTTCGGTGATGTTAAGCATCCGCTCGGCCTGCCAATAGCGGCTGGCCTGCCAGTAGGCGTATCCCGCCAACCAGGCGAAAGTGCCGCGTTCATCCGCCGCCTCATACGACATTGCCAGACGCCGGAATTCCACGGCCGCCTGCGGGTAATCCCCGCTCTTCGCCAGGTCCACGGCAAAGTCCCAGCCGGAGGCCGGGAGTATCGTCGCCGTCAACAACACCAATATCACAACAAGCCGATCACTTTTTCTCATTCACCTATATCTCCCTGATCCCTAGAACAATTGACTGCCACAAAAAGCACAAAACAAACATACTGAATCTCTTTTGTGTTTTATGTGCCTTTTGTGGCTAATGAACCTTATCAAGCCGCTGTGCCGGACGCCAGCCGATATGATCCGAGACCGGATCGGCAAAGCGGACCTGCCCCATCGCATTGGTCACCGGTTGATGGCGGGCCACGACCATGGAGGCCTCGGCAATCAGCCGGTCACCGGTCATCGGCAACCCCAGCCAACCGCATTCCCTGGCCGCCTGCATGCTGAAATGCGAACAGCTCGGTTCCATCACACAGCGTGAGCCAAGGGCGGGGGCGACTGCCAGACGGTAGAACCCGACCATGGCCTTGACCGGCAACGCCCCGATACGCTTCCATCCGCTTTTCTGCCGACGGTTCAAGGCCAGCTCGCGTTCGGCCTGTCCACGTAGAGCCCTCGCCTGCGTGGCAAATGCCGGTGTGGCCAGCTCCACCCGTCGAGACTCGTAGCGGCAGGCCGCCCAGTCGCCCTCAGCGGCCAGCTCACGCGCCAGTGCCAGCGGGGACTGCCCTGCCCACACGGTCGCGGCAGCGGTTAAAAACAGACCGACCAAGAACACAAACAGGCACTTGCACATCAGGGACAATCCCGTCACCTTCCTCATGCACGACCGGTGTCACCGACCCCGGCTACAAACGAATTTCAACTACCAATAGAAAAGGATTCACCGCCGAGGCGGTGAATCCTTATTGAAAACAAATCTCAAGCCCCGGATCAATAGTAGTTGCCGGGATAAGCCTGCTGTAGATCCGCGCGTCCCTTGCCGCCAGCGATATCAATACCGTCCCAGACATAGAAAATGACATTCACATACGGAACCGCGCGACCGATCTCGCGCCAGTGGAAATCCTTGCCGTCACGGTAATCCTGCGCGGTACGCGGTCCCAGGCAGATACCGACCAGGAACCAAGGCAGGAAATCGCGATCGCCGGTACCCAGATCATTGTAATCCGCGCCCGTTCGCAGCCCGAAACAGCAGCCCGTGAAGAAACCGGCCGCACCACTTGACTCGCCAGCCGCCTGTACCGCTGGTGCCACCACCGACATCACCATCACCGTCGCCACGACCATCGCCAATACCTTGCGCATCTCCAGCTCCTTTCGTTGAACCGCCTCACCCATCAGATTCCGCAAGCAGACTACTTCACCAACTCACGCCGTGCAATCATTTTTTTTTCCGTTCGGCCAGGATTGCGACCATCTCATCGACACTGACAAACCGGACGCCCTTCGCTGCCGAGGCGACCTCGAAAAGGGATGAATCGAACGGTTGATTGACAACCCATGCACTTACCCGCACGGTCTCGCGGATAGTCTTCCCATCCGGCCCGGTCACCGTTGCCTGCTGCAAGCAGGGAAACCAGAGCCCCGGCTGTGCTTCGCGCCACCCGCCGAATTCGACCTGTAGCAGCCGATTCGTCTGTGCAGCGGTGCTGAAATAGGCAACCTGCCCCAACCGCCCCTGCGGATCCATGGCAAGTTCGGCAAAGGGATGCGGTTCGGGGGACGCATAGCCGCGCCGCACGGGGAAAGCCTCGGTAGGGGGCAGCGGCTGCTCGGGCACCCCGCGCAGCCGCAGCAGGTAATCCTCAGCCGTGCCCGGCACCTTGCGCACCTGCAGCCGCTCGGCCTCCGGGGCCTCGGCCAGCGGAAGCCGCACACCCTCCGTGTGACCTTCCACCCACTTATAGATGTTGGTTCCATCCACCAGTATCCGCCGCGGCTCGGGCGTCACGGTCTCCACCCGCAGGCGATCCGGTCGCGCATACCAGACCCGGCTCAGGGTATGTACCCGCTGTCCGGCCACCAGCGTCTCGCGGCGGATATCGCATCGCACGGAGGTGATGGCCGCGTCGGCGGCAATCAGTTGTTCCGCCAGCGTTCGGGCTGGCAGCTGGGATCCGGTAGCCAGAACCGTAACCCAAACAGCAATAAAAACATGACGCGTTATTCTCATATCTACACCGTTACCAGGCGGTATCGAGTGCCAGTGCCAGACGGGCTTCGGTCGGGAAGGTGTCACCGTCGTACGAGGTCTCGTCACTCGAAACTGCCCCGCTGAGCGTGACGTTGAACCACTTGAGGCCGAACCCGAGTCCCGCCGTGTAGACCACGCTGGCATCCGATTCCGCCAGGTTTTTCATCAGCCCTAGCCGCAGGGAGCCCGCGAAGATCCCCGGATAGCCCTCCATCGCAATCCCGACACCGGCCATACGCGACTTGTAGCCGGGGAACAGCGTGTCGTTCTCGGTGACGTCGCAATCCGCCGCCACCACCAGCCAGTCGCCAACCAGCGCGGCTTCCGCACCAGCGCGCAGTTGCATCTTTTCCTTGATACTGCCGCCATCCACGGTGTCAAAACTCGGGGAATTGATGTTGCGGGCAAGCAAGCCGACCCGCAGCGGCAGTTGTGGTACGTGATACAGAACACCAAGGTCCACGCCGAAGCCGCCGTCATCCTTATCAAAAGATTCAAGCTTGTCGGACAGATCGTCACCTTCGACGTCGGTGACGCTGACCGCCCCGACATACGTCCGCGCGCTGATGAATTTGACCGCGCCACCAAGGTCAACGAGGCCGAAGCCTGTCTCGAAGCGGTGCCCGTAAGCGAGCGGTACCTCGGTCAAATCAAGCTCAATGACACGGACTTCGGAATCGTTGTTGGCGATAGAATTAGGATCGGAGGGAAGCGCGACATTGAGCCGAGCACGGTCGATCGTGGGTTTCAAGGCAATCTGGATGTCATAAAGGAATCCTGCCCCGAACGTACCGATCTGCCCGTAGAATGCCGCCCCGCCGCCGACCATTAGTCCGGCATCTTCCGGAACATTGCGCAGGATATCGGCAACGGCATTGGCATCGGCGGCATTCCCGAGCGGATTGTCGGTAATATCATCCCAGTCGTAATCGGCCAGGCGGTCGGCCTGGATGATCAGGTCCTGCTCGCGCGCATAAACATGCAGATCAGCGCCCCCGCGTGTACGGATCTTGCCGGTCTCCGCCAGAGCTGCCGGATTGTAGTAGGTCGACCAGGCCCCGCCAGCACCGGCAACTCCCGCCCCACCCATGGCCGTGGCCCTGCCCCCCGGCAACCGGAACTCCGCCGACTGAAGCGAAAGCACCGTTACCAGCAATACAAATGCCACCTTGCTCTCGATCCGCTTCGCGTTCATTCCTGATCCTCCCGTTGACTGGGTTATCGCCACCGCCGCGCTGCCGCCCGGCAGCTACGTACACATAGGCCTTCCGGCTATGGCGATACTCTCAAACAACTGAGCCGAAAAGTCAACCCTGAGAACGGCTGGTTTCAGCCCCCTACGTCAGAGCCGGATGCCAGCGGTGAGGCCTATGCTGCGGCCAACTCCATCCACACCGCTGCCGGGCTCGCGATAGGTCTTGTCGGCTATGTTCTCGACAAAAACGCCGATCGTCCGGAGACCGTCATCACTGCGCCAACCGCACAGGATATCGACAACGGCATATCCCGGCATGCTGCCGTCCGCATTACCGGCAAGGGTCATCCGGATATCATCGGCATCGGGATCACTCGGGTGTGCGGCGACTTTATCATAATCGGCATGCCAGCGCGATTGCACAAGCCCCCACCATCGGCGGCCCTGCTCGACCTTGAGCCCCACCCGACCGTACAACCGGTTCGCCCGCGAGAGGTTATCCGTGACGGTTCCGCCCCCCTCCAGGGGAATGTCGCGCGTGCCCTCGACCAGCGACGCGGCACCGACAAGCGCCACCCGCCGACGGCCGAAATCCAGACCGAGATCCCAGGCGGACTCCACCCCGCGAAGCGCCGCCCCCTCCACATTCGTGAACTCGCCGGAACCGCTGAAATCGCGTTGGATCAGATCCTCGATATCGGTCTGGAACACGGTGACGGCAAAGTGATTGCGCTGCTGCTGCCATTTCCAACCGGTCTCGTAGGTATAGCTGATCTCGGGGGCGAGATCGGGATTGCCCTGGGCCGGGTTACCGCTGGAACCGCGGTCGCTGAGGCCGTCGAGATTGGTCAGGTTGGGCGCACGGAATCCTCTGGAAACCCCGGCAAAAAGCCAGTGGCCGGGGGGCAGCGCCAGCAGGCCTCTCAGACTGCCCGTGACATCGTCGGCCTCACCATCGACCTCCCCGAACGACCATTCATGGCGACTGTAGCGGGCACCAGCCAGCAGGCTCAGGCGCTCGGTGATGTGCCAGTCATCCTGGAGGAAAAAACCCAGCGTCGTGTAGGTGCTGCCATCGGAAATCGTCGTGCTGTTGGGCCAGTCCTGCGGATTGCTCGGGCGGAGCAGCGACAGGTCCGTCGATCCTGCCGGGGTTCGCCAGTCCTGATAGCGATTGTCGGTCGTCTCGTAGATCAAGGTCCCGCCCCAGGTGAGTTCATGTTGCGCCTCGCCACCCAGCAGGGTTGTGAACTGCAGGTCGCCCCCGTAGGCATCCAGCGTATCGTCATAGACACGGCGACGGATGCTTTCGTCCGCGGTTCCCTGGTCGCGGTACTCGGTCCTGAACTGTTCTTCGGCAAACTGGTGCCACCAGAGCGTGGTCTGGAGGCGCTCGACAAGCGGATGGCCAATATCCCAGCGGTCGCGCAGATGGACATAGCTCAACGCCTGCGGATCGAAAGAGCGACTGATCAGGTTGGCATTGCCGGTGTTCTCCGCGTAGCCGTCCGGTCGCGGCGCATCTAGCTGGAGCGAGTGCCCGGCGCTCAATTCGAGATGGTGATCCTGCCAGCCGGACCAGGCCAGCCGAAGACCGGCGGCGGCGGCATCATAGGCCGTGTTGGGAATGCGGGAGTCATAATCGCCAAAAAACAGGTGATCCCGGAAGTCCTTGCCGCCGACACGGTCATGGAACGTGCTGCCCGAAAGCTCGATCGAATACGCCAGATCGCCGCGCCTGCCGTCCACCCCGGCGGCCAGGGTTCCGCCGTTGCCCGTATCGACACGCGTCTCGATCCAGGGGGAGGCCGCCGCCTCGATGCCGCGCCCAGCCGGAGCCAGCCGATAGTCCACGGCACCCGTCAGCCCATCGGAACCGGTCGCGGTAGAGGACGCCCCGAGGATGGCATCGATGGAACTGATGCTCATATCCGGGACAAGCGCCGAATAGGGGTTCGGACCGGGCCGCATCATGGCGTGACTGAAGCGCACCCCGTCAAGCATCAGTAGCGTCTGCTCACCGGTCAGCCCGCGCACATAGGGACTTGCCTGATTCGGGGCCGTACGCTGCAGGAAGATCCCGGGTCCATAATTCAGGCGGCCGAGCGCGGTCTGGCCGACCCGCTCGTCGAGCTCCGCTTGCGTGGTTCGATAGAAGGCATAGGGCTGTTCAACCGGGGCCATTGCCAGCCGGGTTCCGGTGACCACGACCGCCGGCAGGATCGCCTCTGCTTCATTGGTAACCTGCGCCTGTGCGGTACCACACATAACCGCCGCCGCCAGACTCTTGACAATAACCCCGGCATACCCACATGATCTGCACCCGCTCACTGCAACCGACTCCTTTCCTGCCATGACGTCCACGATTGCCCTTTGCCTTTCTGCCTCGATTCCGATAGAATGGAACGCGCACACGTTTGTCATGTAATCGCCCCCCGATTACAAAAAGTTCATTCCCTGTTATTCTTATGACAGCTTCCCCCGAACACGACAAAAAAACACCGGATTTGCCGCCGGACGAGACCCTGATGGCCGATACACGGCACACACGCGACGCGTTCGCGACGCTGGTGCAGCGGCATCAGCAACCGCTCGTGAACTTTTTCCGGCGCATGGGCGATTACACCCATGCAGAGGATCTCACACAGGAAACGTTTATACGGTTATACAAGTACAGGGAGCGCTATCGGCCAGACGCCAAGTTCACCACGTTCCTATATACGCTCGCCCGGCGCACCTGGATTGACCATCGCCGCCGCGCGGGGCGGCGCAAGGAAGCTTATGACGCCTTCGTCGGCGAAATGGATGTGCGGGGGGACGCGGGCACGGGGTCGGAGCAGGAAATGCACCAGCGCGTGCGCGAGGCGCTGGCCGGGCTGAGCGAGGAAATGCGGGGTTGCGTGATCATGAGTATCTACCAGGGATTCAAGTACGAGGAAATCGCACGGATCATGGGCGTGCCGCTGGGCACGGTCAAGACGCGGGTTTACTATGCCATGCGCAAGCTGAAGGAGGCGCTGCAATGAACGCTCCGGAACGACACGACGCCGCCGACGCATGCCCGGCACCGGAAACGGTGGTGGCGTTTGCCATGGACGGCGGGGGTAGCAACGGCGCACGGGCCGTGGGCGACCACATCGCGCAGTGCGCGGCCTGCCGGCACCTGGTGGCGGAAACGGCCGGGATACGCGACCTGCTGCGCATGGACGCCGATCTCCCCATCCGGGACCTGACGGACGATATCATGGCCCGATTGCCGGCAGACGCATGGGCCGCGCCGACTCCCCCTCGAGGATTACGGATACACTGGCAAGGGCTTCTCCGTGTCGCGGCAGCTCTGGCGTTCCTGCTGGGGGCGGCCTATCTCCTCCACCGCCAGAACGGGCCAGGAAAGGCGATTTCAGACCCGACCGGCCTGGCGCTGCAAGCCGGGCAAGACTGGCTAATCGAGCACCAGACGCCGACCGGCGGCTGGGATGCCGCCACGCTTGACGGCCGCCCCGAATATGCCGAAGCCCTGAACGGCCTGGCCATCATGGCCATCATCCGTACCGACACCACGCACGGTGCCGGCACAAAGGCATTGCTGAGCCGCGCGGCCGACTTCCTGTTCGCGCGGCAATCCGCAGACGGGCGGATCAGCCGCGATGCGGGGGCGGCCATGTACAACCATGGGATTGCCACCCTGGCACTGCTGGAGATCGATCGCCTGGCTGGCGACACCCGGCTGGGTGCGCCCATTGACAAGGCGCTCGCCTACATCTGCCGCCACCAGTCCCCTGCCGGCGGCTGGGGCTACCGCGACATCCCGGATTCGCCGCCCAACACATCCATCACAGCCTGGCAGGTCAAAGCACTGCTCCAGGCGCGGGCACAAGGGCGCGACGTGCCGGTCGCGGTCTTGCGCAAGGCGCTCAATTGGATGGCGGGAACGGTCGGACCGCAGGGCCACTTCGGTTACGAAGGCCCGCAGCCGCAGGCCGATAACCCCGCCGTCCTGACCCTGATGGGGGCGCATTGCATACTGGCGGCGCGCGATGCCGACCTCATGACCGATCCGCAGCTGGAAACGTCCGTGAAAACCGTCGTCCGGCAGCTCGCGCAACAACCACCCACCGACTACCACCAAGCCTATTTCATAGCCTCCGTGATCGAGCAAGTGGGCACCCCCGTCCCGGACACCCAGTCGCTTCGCCAAACCCTGCTGGCACGCCAGATCCACGCCGGCAGCGAAGCCGGCTGCTGGCAAACCGCCGGCGACCGCTGGAGCCCTACCGGCGGCAAACTCTACACCACCGCCATGGCCATGCTCGCCCTGGCCCCTCCGGCGCACCGCAGCGACGGCAGCGCGGGAACAATTACAGTTTCACGCCGTAGTGATTCAGCATCGACACCATGAGCAAGTAGCAAACCACGGTAATGGTTCCCGAGATACCGAGACTGAGATAAAAATTCACGCCATGCTTCAACAGAGGCGGCAACACCAGGAATAATGCCAGCGATGGAAGAACCAGCCAGAAGATCCCTGTTGCCAGGGCACTGACTTTAGCCACTTCTTTTGTCTCAAGATAGAGCCAGATCATCGCCAGCACCGAAACCAAAGGAATCGATGCCAGAATCGCTCCAATCAGGGAACTGCGCTTGGCAATTTCCGAAATCGCCACAATCAGAACCGTTGTCACCGCTAATTTAACCAGATAATAACTCATCCAGGACCTCCATGTATTTCGACCAGAAACATTGGTACCCCAGCGCCAGCTCACCGCTCATCATTGACACGGCCTGCAGATGCGTCGCTCATTCTTAGTCGAATCTGATCAAGAAACAATGCTAAACGCGCCAGATTCGTGATTGATTTTACGGAGATCGTGGCACCGGTCACGCCATCGATGCGGCGGTCGAGTTGCCGGTCGTCACGAAGACCGGCCTTCTGGAACTGCCGCAGGAAGCGCTTCGATTTGATCGCCTTGCCATAGCTCTCGTGGTATTCGAGCACACTGCAATCCGCAATACGCCCGTCGGAAACAACAAAACCGGACGTGAACACTCCCGTACGTCCGCGACCTTGCAGGATCCAGGCTGTGCTCGCGTCCACCTGCCAATACGCGATACGCGTCTCTGGATAGTTCCCGCCCATGATACGCAGCACCTCTGTGTTGGTCGCCTCGTCCAGCACCAACTCATGCCGCACGGCGTTCGTGCCGAGCGCGTCGTTGAAGAAATCGGGCAGCAGCTCGCCGCCGCCAGCGACGACGGCGAGGCTGCCCAGCACACAATATAGCCGGATGATGGCTTTTACCGTGTCTTTAGAACGCATAACCCACCGCAAGATTCATGCCTTCCTGCTCCTTGCCGTTGCGGTTGTCCTGCCACTGGTAATCGGCTTTCAGCACGACTTGCGCGTGCGGCCACCAGTTGATGCCGGCATCGACTTGCTCACGACGGCTTTTCGAGGCACTTGAACCGGCCTGGTTATCCCACTGGTTGAAGCGCGCAAAGACACCGACATAACGGGAAAGCCGCAGCGACGGCTCAACAAACCAGCCGAACTGCCGATCGGCATCCACGGACTCGGGACCATCGCCATCCAGCTGCCATTCCGCATACAAGGCCCGCAAGGCAAAGGGGCCGTGCTTGACTTCAGCATGCACTTCCCCCATCCAGGCACTACCGGCTTCCGCCACCTCGCCTTGGGTGATATCGGCCTGGTAATGCAAAGCCCCGCCAACCGTCAACCCCGGCACATTCCAGACCAACGCCAGCGTGGCGGCCGGATCCGATGCGGGTGCATTGGCCACCTTCTTGCGCCCACTGCGCACGGCGTAGACCGCACTGGTCGATGTCGCCAGCCCGCTATGCACATACGCCTGGTAGCTGAGTACCTCGACCAGACTGCCATGCAGCCCGGCACCGGCCTCCCACCAGGTGGTCGGCAGGATATTGGATTCGATCGGATTGCGTTCCACGCCATAGAACAGTGGCGGCTCATGGTGCTGGTTCAGAAAACCGACCGGGATGATGAACAAACCAGCCCTGGCGGTATGATCGTCATTCAAGTCGAAGTCGATAAACGCCTGCTCGAGCTCAACTTCACCGGGCTTGCCCTCGCCACTGAGCGAATGTTCAAGTTCGAACTCGGTCTGCAGCCGGATACGATCCGAGAACTGGTGCCCGAAGAAGAGCACGAAACGGTGGAAATCAACCTCGTCCTTGTCGCTGGCCCCGCCCTTGCCGTCCAGGGTGTTGTAGTGCAGTTCGCCATACCCCCCAATGCTCGTCTTGCTTGACAATCCCGCCGCTAAGCCACCCTCACCTTTATCGGCGCTTAAGGCGGCAACCTGTCGTTCAAGACTGGCGAGCCGCTCGGCCACTTCGTCCGCACTCACCCGTCCCGCCACAATGGTCCCGATGACCACGGCCATCGCTGTTATCCCACACTGAATCCTGTTCATGCTCGTTCTTCCTTCTCATTACGTCAGTTTTATTCTCGTTAAGCCTGCCAACGCGATCGTCATCGTCTTGTTTTTCACCTCCCCTCTTTCATCAAGTATGATTCATCACACAATGTTAGCCGAACCGAACTTCTGTGGTAAAAAAACCTGTCCCGTGGTCATTTTACCTTCCTGACTTGAATATCGGCCGCCTCTTCCCGACGCAGCGACAGGTGATACCCCTTGACCTTGACATCCAGCGGATCCCCCATCGGCGCCACCCGCACGACCTCCACCAGACTGCCGGTTGTTACCCCCATATCGCGAATCCGCCGCTTGATCGCCCCTGCGCCACCAACCCGCTCGATCTGGCCTTTTTCCCCCGGTTTCAAGTCGCTTAATGCCATCGCCATGCTCCCGGCCGATCCTTCCCTGTTCTGGCTCTTGACATCCCGCAGGCAGAGCGTGATGCAGCTCTCGCATGCACCGGGCTCGTGCCCGCCCTCGCTACAGTGGTAGCCGAACCCGTGAACCCATTTGGCACCGGCCCGCGGACAGGTCTCCACGAATTCCGCGAAGTCCAGCAGGCGGTTGACGATATTCTTCGAGATCCCATGCTCCATCCGGCAGGCCGCCTCATCCGCCTCGTCGCGATCGATCGAGAGCACGTTGATAAAGAAATCACGCAACGCCTCATGGCGGCGCAGGACCTTACTGGCGGCCGCGCGGCCGGTTTCGGTCAGCGTGACAGTGCCATAGGGCTCGTAATTCACCAGACCGCGTTCCTTCAGCGCCTGCAGGGCACCGGTGACGGAAGAGCGCTGGACCTTCAGCCGTTCGGCAATATCCTTGGACCGCGCCACCGCGTATTCGCGGATCAGGACAAAGATCGTCTCCAGGTAATTCTCCATGCTCGCACTGAGTGTATCTGTCGCCGCTGCCGTCATGTTTCCTTGCCTTCCGTTTTTGTTAGGTTGGACTAACTTATGATGTTACGCATACCTTGTCAACAGGAGAAGTCAAAAACATATCACCGTTGCCCTGCCGCATTCGGCACAGGCGATTGTCGCATGAAGGCGATTCCGCCAGCCCCCCCCTTTGGTGTTCAATTAACAAGCGTCGAACGCGACAACAACCTGATCATAAAACCAAAGGAGCGCCTGTGAATCCGAAACTATTCCAAAGCATTTGTAACGCCCCCGGTATTCCGGGTTTTGAAGACGCGGTGCAGGAAATTGCGAAAGGTATTTTCGAGACCTGCTGCGATACCGTCACACGCGACCCCCTCGGTAATCTGATCGGACTGAAAAAGGCCAAGGCAAACCGCAAGAAGGGGAACGTGCCCACGCTCATGCTTGCCGCCCATGCCGACGAGCCAGCCATGATGGTCACCCGGTTCGACGGTAAGGGCATGATCAAGTTCCGCATGGTCGGCGGTGTCAATCCTGTCATGGCGCAATCGCAGCGGGTGCTCATCCACACCGGCGCCAAACAGCCCGTCCGCGGGTGCATCGTACCGAAAGAAGGCGAGACTAAGATAGAGGATCTCTGTATCGACACCGGACTCTCCAAGGACAAGCTGGAAACGCTGGTTCCATTGGGATCACCGATCACGATCGACGAGGACGCCTCAGTGCTTAACGGCAAGATGTGGGTGGGACGGAACTTCGACAACCGCGTCGGCAACTATTGCCTCGTCGAAGCGATGCGCCAGGTGGGCGATACCCACGTCGATGTCTACGCGGTAAGCTCGGTCCAGGAGGAAGTCGGACTTCGGGGAGCCCGTGCTGCAGCCGGCAGGATCCTGCCGGATATGGCCCTTGCTATCGACGGCAGCATGACGAAGGGGGCCTATGACGACGGCGACAACCTGTGTGAGCCCGGCAAAGGCACCGGCATCTACATGATCGACAAACTGACGATCGGCCATCCGAAATTGGTAAAACACCTCTTCGCCATGTGCGCCAAACACAAGATTGCGCATCAGCTCAACATTGGGGGAGGAACCGATGCGGCCGCGATCCAGCAGATCCCCGGTGGATGTATCGTGACGACCGTCGGTGCCCCGGTGCGCTACATGCACTCCACCGTGCAGCTCTGCCATGCCGACGACATCGATGCTACCGTAGCCTTGCTGGTCAAGTTCATGGAAACCGCCCACGAGTTCTATGCTGGCCTGGGGGATTGAATCGACTTGCCACGTAATCGCAAACCGGTAACATAACGCCATGAAAATAACACGAATCCATACCACGCCAATCCGTATCCCGCTGACCTGCTTCTTCTACAACTCCGAATGGGCGGGGACAAAACGCGAGTGGGGCGGACGGCTCTGCCGGGTCTCGCCGAAACGGCCATCGCCGATCCTGGAGTATGTCCTGGTCCATATCGACACCGACGAAGGCATCAGCGGTCTCGGAGAGGCCCCGGCCGATATCGGCTTCTTCGGTCAGACGATGGAAGCGATCCAGGTGGCGATCGACGACTACCTCGGCCCGCAGCTTGTGGGCATGGAGCCGTTCGATATCCCAGCCCTGATGGACCGGATCGACTACCGCGAGAACTCGTGCGCCAAGTCCGGCATCGACCTCGCGCTGCACGACCTGGTCGGCAAGATACGCGGCATTTCGGTCAGCGAGCTGCTCGGCGGTCCCCGGCGCACGCGCATCCCGGTGGCGATCGAGATCGCCGGTGGCTCGCCGGACGATATGGCCGCCGAATGCCTGAAGTACATGAAGATGAATGTGAAGGCCTTCAAGCCGAAGATCGGCAGCATTCCCGCCAAGGATGCCGACCGCCTGCGCGCCATCCGCGAGGCTGTGGGGCCGGACGTCTCGCTGCGGGCCGACGCCAACCGTGGCTACACCCCCGCCGAGGCAATCGAGCTGTGCCGCCTGGCCGAGACGTACGAGGTCAACCTCGAACTGCTCGAACAACCCTGCGAGGCGTGGGATCTGCCGGGCATGGCCGAAGTCCGCCGGGCGGTCAACGTCCTGATCGAGGCCGACGAGAGCTGCTTCGGCCCGCACGATGCCGAAGCCGTCATCCGCGCCGGGGCCGCCGATGTGCTCAACATCAAGATCGGCAAGGCGGGCGGACTCGCCAATGCCATGCGGATCGCCGAGATTGCCGAGGCGGCCGGCCTCGAATCCGTGCTCGGCACCGCCTTCGGCGTGGGCCCCAAGATCGCGGCTAAACTCCACTTCGCCGCCGCCGTAAAGCGTTTCACGGGGGCGGTCGAGTTCACAGAACTCGGGCTGCACGGGCCGTTGCTCAAGGGTGACCTTGACCGGGCACTCTCGCTACCGCTGGATGAGGACGGCTGCCTGCCGGTTCCGACCGGTCCCGGCCTCGGTGTCGAGCTGGACGAGGCCAAGGTCGCGGAAGTCACCCGGAAACCTTTCTCGCTCAGTTAGGAACCCCACCATGACTTCACGCGAACGCATCGAAACCACACTCCAGCACCAGCAGCCGGATGTCCTGCCGGTCGATTTTGGCGGCGGGTTCCAGACCGGCATCCATGTCAGCATGGTCTACAAGCTGCGGCAGGCCCTCGGGCTGGACGCGCCCGGGACCCCCGTCAGGGTCGTCGAAATCTACCAGATGCTGGGCGAGATCGCACCGGATCTCAAGGAGGCCATCGGCATCGACACCGCCTGCCTCAGCGGCACGGGCACGATGTTCGGTTTCTCGGCCAAGACCTTCAAGGAATGGGCACTGCACGATGGCACACCCGTACTGGTGCCAACCGCCTTCAATACGGAACCCGAGCCCAACGGTGACCTGCTGCAGTATCCCGGCGGCGACCGCTCGGTCCCGGCCAGCGGCCGCATGCCAGCGGGCGGACACTTCTTCGACGCCACCGACCGGGCTAAGCCGGTTGACGATGACTATCTCGATACGGCCGATAATGGCGAGGAGTTCACCGCCATTGAGGACGATGAGCTGGCGCATTATGCCGAGAAAGCCCGTCAACTGGCCACGTCAACTGACAAGGCGCTCTTCTGCACCTTCGGCGGACTGACCTTCGGCGACGTGGCCCTCGTACCGGCGACGTTTCTCAAGGACCCGAAAGGGATCCGGGATGTCGAGGAGTGGTACATCTCGACGATGACCCGTCCCGACTACATCAAGGCCGTCTTCGAGCGACAGGCCGAAATCGCCGTGCAGAACCTCGCGCGACTTTACGAGGTCGTCGGCGACCGCATTACGGTCATCCAGACCAACGGCACCGATTTTGGCACCCAGAACGGACCCTTCTGTTCGCCGAACATGTATCGCGAGCTCTATCTGCCCTACCAGCAGAAGGTCAACGGCTGGATCCATGACCACACCCCTTGGAAGACGTTCATCCATAGCTGCGGCGGTATCGACCCCCTGTTGCCGCTGATCATCGAGGCCGGGTTCGACATCCTCAACCCGGTGCAATGCTCCGCCACCGGGATGGATCCGCGCCACTTGAAGCAGGCCTACGGACGCGACCTGGTCTTCTGGGGCGGCGGCGTGGACACGCAGCACACCCTCCCCTTCGGGACCCCCGACGAGGTGCGCGAGCAGGTCAAGCGGCGCATCGAGATCTTCGGCGAGGGTGGCGGGTTTGTGTTCTGCAGCATCCACAACATCGTGGCCAATATCCCGATCGAAAACCTGCTTGCCTTGTTTGAAACCGTCAAATCCTACCGTTAAAGGAAGTGAAAATGTCCACAGAAATCGCCAATCTCACCATCAACGTCACCAACGACAACAACGCGATCGCCGTGGCACTCACACCCCGGCAGGGCGAATGTCCCGGCATCGCGTACCTGGACGTCAAGGTCTCCGCCGCGACGCCGACCCGCCCATCCCCGATCTCCCTGGTCTGGGAGCAGAAGCTGGTCGACGCCCATTATGGGGCCGGCACCCAGCGTCACTGGAACCTCGGCGGTATGGGCAGCCGCCGGCTCAAGTCGAGTGCAGCCAACCAGGCCCCGGTCATCAGTATGTTCAATTATGCAGGGGCTAACCGGCTGACGCTCGCCCTCGCCGACGCGATCAACACCAGCGAACTCATCATCCGGCACGCCGAGGAAACCGGCTGCATCACCTGCAGCCTACAGCTCTTTGTCGACCCCATCCCGCCGTTGACCGCATACGCGACCACCATCCGCTTCGACACCCGCGAGCAGAACTACTGGGATGCGCTCAAAGCGGTGTCCGACTGGTGGGCGCAGATGCCCGAGTACCGCCCGGCGCCGGTGCCGGAACATGCGCGACTGCCGATGTATTCCTCCTGGTACAGTTTCCATCTCGGGATTACGCCCGAGAATATCGAGGCGCAGTGCCGCCTCGCCAAGACCCTCGGTATGGAGTCGGTTATCGTCGACGACGGCTGGCAGACCGATGACAAGAATCGCGGCTACGCCTACTGTGGCGACTGGGAGGCGGCACCGAGCAAGTTCCCGGACTTCCGGGCGCATGTCGACCGCGTACATGCCATCGGCATGAAATACCTGCTCTGGTTCAGCGTGCCCTTCGTCGGCATCCATACCAAGGCCTACGCACGCTTCAAGGACAAATTCCTCAACCCGCCGATGCCGGGTGACGAGAAGAAGCGCGAGTGGTTCACCCTGGACCCGCGCTTTCCCGATGTGCGCGAGTACCTGATCGGCGTCTACGAGCGCTGCATCAACGAATTCGATCTCGACGGCTTCAAGCTCGACTTCGTGGATTGCTTCGGGACCAACGAAGCAACCAAGGATGCCTTCGGCGACGGCCGCGACTACCAGTCCGTACCCGAAGCGGCCGACCGGCTGCTGACGGATGTCATCGCCCGGCTGCGGGCGATCAAGCCCGATATCATGATCGAGTTCCGCCAGGCCTACATCGGGCCGGCCATGCGCAAGTACGGCAATATCTTCCGGGTCGGTGACGAGCCGAACAACGCGGCGGGCAACCGGTTGGGCTCGATGCTGCTGCGCCCGTTCTGCGGCAACACCGCCGTGCATTCCGATATGGTCATGTGGCATTACGAGGACACCGTCGAGAGCGCGGCCATGCAGCTTATCCATGCGCTCTTCACCGTGCCGCAGATCTCCGTACGACTCGACGAGATTCCAGCCAGCCATGTGGCCATGATCCGGCGCTATCTCGCCTTCTGGCGCGAGCATCGCGACGTGCTGCTCGATGGTGACATCCGGCCCCAACAACCGCAGCACGCCTATCCAGTGGTCATCAGCGAAACCGCCGCAAAAGTCGCCGCCGCCGCTTATGCCAACGGGTTCGTGCCGCTGCCAGCGGTGGGATCACGCACGCTGCTGCTGGCCAACGGCACACTGGCTGACCGCGTCGTCATCGAGTTGCCGGCAGCCCTCGGCCAGCGCCGTCTACAGATCTGGAGCTGTACGGGCGAGTGCCTGTGCGACGAACCGCGCGACTTCCCCGCCGGCCCCCAGGCCCTGCCCATTCCGCCAGCGGGAACCGCCGTCATCGGCTAACCCCGCTCACGCCAGCGATTACTCGCCCCCGAATTGGCCACTCCGCCGTGTAGGATTGACGCCGCGCGGGATGCCCGTTAGGATGTGTTCCCGAACCCGCGAAAGGACCGCCACCGCATGAAGATCATCCCGACCGCCGCCACGCTCCTCGCCCTCCTGGGCACCCTTGCCGTTGCGCAGCCCTTGCATTTCCCGCTGCCTGGCTGGCAGGCGGAACCCGATCCGGTCGCCAGTCCGGATGCCACCGTCGGCGGCACCCTCTCCAGCTACGCGGGCCAGTATCCGCCCAGCTTCAACTACTACCTGGCCAACAACAGCTTCAGCGCTGAGCTTTTCGGCCTGATGTACGAGACCCTTCTCGACATGAACGCCTTCACGCTCGACTACACCCCCGGCCTGGCGGCGCAATGGACCATCTCCGCGGACAAGCGCACCTTCACCTTTACGCTGGATCCGCGCGCCGTCTGGAGCGACGGCCGCCCCGTCACCGCCGAGGATGTCCGCTGGACCTACGACACCGTCATGGACCCGCGCCACACCACCGGCCCGCACAAGGTTGCCCTGGAGCGCTTCGACCCGCCGGTGGTGCAGGACGCGCGCACGATCATCTTCAGCGCGAAGTCGGTCCACTGGGAGAATCTCGGCGGGGTCGGCGGATTCCACATCCTGCCGAAGCATGTCTTCGGCAACGAGAACTTCAACAAGCTCAACTTCGCCTTCCCGGTCGTCTCCGGTCCCTACCGGCTCGGCAACGTGCGCGAGGGCATCGCGGTCGACATGGAACGGCGCGACGACTGGTGGCGCCGCACGGACCCGCGAACCCGCCACACGTACAACTTCCAGACGCTGGCCTACCGCTTCTTCGCCGAACGCGAGAACGCCTTCGAGGCGTTCCAGCAGGGCCAGATCGACATCTACCCCGTCCACACCGCCAGACTCTGGGTCAGCGAGACCCGGGGCGAGCGCTATCTCAACAACTGGATCGTCAAGCAGACCGTCCAGAATCACCAGCCGGTCGGCTTCCAGGGGTTTGCGATGAACCTGCGGCGGGCACCGTTCGATGACGTGCGCGTGCGCCAGGCGCTGGCGCACCTGCTCAACCGCGAGCGCATGAACCGCACGCTCATGCACAACCAGTACTTCCTGCACCGTTCCTACTACGAGGATCTGTACGGACCCGACGCACCCTGCGGGAACCCGTTCTTCGAGTACAACCCCGCCAAGGCGCGCGCGTTACTCGCCGAAGCCGGCTGGCAAGCCAATCCCGCCACCGGACGGCTCGAGAAGGATGGGCGCGCCTTCGCGTTCACCTTCCTGACCAGCTCGCCCACCGCCGACAATTTCCTCCAGATCTTCAACGGGGATCTGCAGCGTATCGGCATCACCATGACGATCGACCGCAAGGACATGGCCGGCTGGGCCAAGACCATGGACGAATTCGCATTCGACATGACCTGGGCCGCCTGGGGTGCCGGCCTGTTCAAGAATCCGGAATCGATGTGGCACTCGAGCGAGGCCGAACGCGCCAGCGGCAACAACACCACCGGGTTCAAGGATGCCAAGGTCGACGAACTGATCGCGCGCCAGAAGACCCTCTTCGACGTGCAGGCGCGGCATGCGATCTGCCGGGAGATCGATGCCATCGTCACCCGGGCCTGCCCGTACATCCTGCTCTGGAACTTGAACGCCAGCCGCCTGCTCTACTGGAACAAGTTCGGCACCCCGCCGACCGTGCTCTCCCGGCACGGCACCGCCAGTGCCGCCAGTGCCTACTGGTGGTTCGATACCGACAACGCCGCCGACCTCCAGCACGCCATGCAGAACGCACGGCCTCTCCCCCCCCGCCCTATGCTCGTCAGGTTCGACGAGGCGCTCTAGATCTCGAGGATGCGGTTGCGTGGCGAGGCCTTATCTTCCTCTTCCCCCATATAGGAAGTCGTGCGGTATTCGTTCACGCAATTGAGCTTGTGCAGCGTGTCGCCCAGCCGCCGGATGGCCACCAGGCTGCTGTCGACCAACTCGCTCAAAAGCGGATCGTCGTTGCTGATCTTGTTGCGGATCAATCCCAGATTAGCCATCAGGACCGTCGCCGGCTGACCCAGATGGTGACAGGCCGCCCCAAGCGTCTCCAGCATCACCCGCTGGCGATCGGTCTCCCGCAACGCCGCCTCCGCACGCTTGCGGTCGGACAGGTCCGAGAACGAGAACACCACCCCGACCTTCTCGCCATCCGAATTGCGATTCGGGGTCGCCTGGATATCCAGATCAACCACCTTTCCGGAAGGCATCTCGGCCGAAACCTCGCCGCGCCACGTCCGGTCCTCCTCCACTACCGACCTGAACATGTCAGCGGTCATATCCGTGCCATCGAGAATGTCACGTATACTGACCCCGACAAACTCCTCCTGGTCCCGGATGCCGATCATCGCGGCAAATGCCGGATTCACATACTCGATCAACCCCTCCAGATTGGCAATCGCAATCCCGTTGGCCGCGTTCTGGATGGCACAATGCTCGGTCCGCAGCATCTCCTCGGCCTGATGGCGCAAGGTAATATCGCGGATAAAGAAGCACAAACGCCCATTATTGCTTTGCAACCGGTTGACCGCGATCTCGCTGGGGAACACCGAGCCGTCCTTGCGTACGCAGTGGGCCTGGATCAGGGTAAAGCGCTGGCGCTCGAGGTTCTTTACCAGGCCGGCGATCAAGCTGTCGTCAGCCCCGTAGATGATATCCGACACGGAAACCCCAGCGATCTCCGCCTTGGACCATTGCAGGAACTGGACCGCGCGGGCATTCACTTCCTTGATCGTCCCCTTCAGATCGGTGATGACCGCGCCATCATAAATACTATCGAGCAGTTCCTGGTAGGGTGTGATCTCCTGGGACGAGGCCAGGTCCGGGATACTGCCGGTTTTGGCGGTATTTCGGTCCTGTTTGACGACAATCCGGCGCTTATTCTTGCCCGTCTGGGCGGGAACATCCGGGATCAGGTCGATCCGCATCGTCCTGGACATATCATCAAAGGCCGCCATCTCGCTCCCTATCACTGTATCAAAACCCGCCCGTTGATAACCGCCAGAGAGGCTGGCCACGAGCAGACCTGACACTTGATTATGGCCACCCAAGGAATTTTAGCCAGAACAAAATCCCGATTATTTTTCCACAATAAGGAAAACAGGAGCGTTGGCGGGCATTGGCAATCGCCACTCAAAACGAGCACCCTGGCATCCTGGATTCGCGACCACCAGTGTGCCCCCGTGTACAGCGGCAATATCTGCCGCCAGAGCCAGTCCCAGTCCCGCCCTCCCCTGGCGGCTTCCGGGGATCTGCGAGAAGCGCTCAAATACCGTCTCGGCAAATTCGGCGGAAATTCCCTCGCCGCTATCATGCACGTAGAAACGAATTCCCTCGGCAGAACGGCAGACGCCAAGGCGAATTGCCCCGCCGCGTGGCGTGTGCCGGATGGCATTGTCCAGCAAGTTATTCAACAGCTCGCGTGCCAACGCCTCGATGCCGAGTACAACCACTCCCGGCTCCGCCTGGCATTCCAGCGTGATGCCGGCATCCTCGCACAAGGGGGCGTAGATCTGCGCACTCTGCCGGATGACCACATCCGCCTCGAAGGGCACAAATCGTTCACGCAGCGTCCCGGCGTCCAGCCGCGACAGTTGCAGTAACTGCTCGACCATGAAGGACAACCGTTCCAGCTCGGCGAGCATGTCACCGATCGCCGCACGGTAGTCCTCGGCGTTGCGCGGGCGGCTCACGGCGACTTCGCCCGTGGCCCGCATAGCGGCAATCGGCGTGCGGATCTGGTGCGAGGCATCGCCGCTGAAACGGCGCAGGCGATGCACCGCCGATGTATAATGCGCAAAGGCCGCATTGAGCGTCTCCGCCATGTGCCGCATGTCGTCATCCGGCATGCGGCGCGTGTCGATCCGTTCATCGAAATGACCGCCACCGATTTGCGCGGCGGTATCGGCTATGCGTCGCACGGGCTCCAGGATGCGACGAGAGAACCACCACACCAGCGCGAACATCAACGGCAGCAACAGCAGGTTCATCGCTGTGACATCGACGACTTCCTCCAGGTTCTCGGCCAGTGTTTCCTCGTGATGATTATCGCGCCAGTCGCGATATTCGATGACCGAGAAAACCAGCAACTGCAAGATCACGAACGCCACCAGCAGGATGGCCTGATAGATGAACGCCCGTTGTTGTAACCGCATGCTCATGGCGCCGTCTCCGAAAACAGGAAGCCGATCCCGCGCAGCGTATGGATCAGCCGCCTGCCCGCTCCGCCTTCAAGCTTGTCGCGCAGGTGCGACATATGGACATCGATGATCTTGTCCATCGACGTTGCCCGGCTGGCGACATGCCAGACCTCGCGGGTGAGCATGTCGCGCGAGACCGGGAAACCGGCATTGGCGGCCAGATACGCCAGCAGGTCGAACTCGCGCGCGGTCAACTCGATCACGCATCCCTCGCGACGCACGCGACGCGCCAAACGATCGATTTCCAGGTCACCCACCTGCAGGACGGCGGACTCGGATTCCTGGCGAGCGGTGCGTAGGCGTGCCCGCACACGCGCCAGCAATTCCGGAAAGGAAAACGGTTTGGCCAGGTAATCATCCGCCCCCTCATCCAGACCCGCTACGCGCGCGACCACCGAATCGCGGGCGGTCAGGATGATGACCGGCACGCGCAAACCGTCCCGGCGCAGGCGCCGCAACACCTGAACGCCATCGCCATCCGGCAGTCCCAGATCGAGGATCACCAATGCCAGCGAGGACGACTCCACTTGCGCTTGCGCTTCCCGCAATGTCGCTGCCACACTCACCCCATACCCCGCCTCGCCCAGGCCGCGCGCAAGACTGCTGGATACGCGCGGATCGTCCTCGACGACCAGGATCATCGGCACCTCCGGTGATGCTGTGGCGGACATACGGCAACCGTCTTTCTTTCCCTAAGCAATCTTAGGACTATTAGAATGGAACCCTCGGTAAATGTGCATCATATTAGTCGCATTAAACGAAAGGGTCAATCAAATGAGTGCATGGTATCGATTAATCAGAACGGGACGGGTGATGCGTCAGGCATTCCACGAGCAGCAGGCCTGCATCCACGATGTGTACGACCGGATGGGGCCGTATCTGTATTCACCGAGCGACACACCGGCCGGCTACGCAGTACG